>JBAZHY010000028.1:0-10427 GCA_041652175.1 Pedobacter sp. | reverse complement strand
ATTCGGGGTTCTCTATCCGGTACAAACATTCTCTAAGGTTAAATCGGTTGATTTCAGACAAATCCCGATAGCTGTAGAAGGAAATACTCCGGAGGTTTGTGCATTGATACGGTCCATTGCTGATCGCCTTTCAGAAAAGGTCATAGAGCTGGATTCCAGACAAAGGCAAACTCTTCATATTTCGGCAGTATTTGCCTGTAATTTCACCAATCATTTATATGCTTTGGCTAAAGGATTATTGGATCAGCAGGATATTGATTTTGATCTGATAAGGCCTCTCATAGCCGAAACTGCAGATAAAATACAAATGAATGATCCGGCTTCTGTTCAGACAGGTCCGGCAATCAGAGGGGATGCCAGCACAATGCAGGCTCATCTTGATCTGCTTAAGGACGAGCCGGATCTAAAACTGATTTATGAAAAACTAAGTCAGAGCATAGTCAATTTACAACAGCGATCTGCTGGCTGAATTTAAATTGCTATTTTTGCTATAATGAATATTTTTAAGTTAAAAGTCAATTTTGAAGAGGCCGGAAAGACGCCAGTTGAACTGCCAATCGCAGAGGGCGAATCGGTCCTTGATGTCTGCCTCGATAATGGAATAGAGTTGCAGCATAATTGTGGTGGCGTCTGTGGATGCAGTACCTGCCAGGTGTATGTCAATGTGGGGATGGATAACCTTCAGGAGATTTCTGATAAGGAGGAAGATTTTATAGACCGTGCAGTAAACCCGAGAATTAACTCCCGTCTGGGCTGCCAGTGTGTGGTAATAGATGGAGATATTGAAGTAACTCTTCCTGATCAAAATCAGTTTTTAGGACATTAATTGAAATACACAAATGACAAATCAAAAATTTGAATTGCCTTTTTACTGGAATGATTACGAAGATATCGCTATGGGCTTATATGAAAAGTTTGGCGATGAGTTCGGTGAATCACAGATATACAGAATTCGTTTTACCGATCTGATGGAATGGGTTTTAAGTCTTCCAAATTTCGGAGGTAAACGCGAAGATTGCAACGAGGGTCATCTTGAGCAGATTCAGTCTACCTGGGTTTACGAATGGCGCGATAATCAATAACGCGAAAAACCATGCGCCTCAATTTTACATCTTAAATCCGAGAGTATGTTTCTGCAAAAGTTAAAGAATATCTCTGCAATTATACTTGATGTGGATGGCGTACTTACCAATGGCATGCTGCTTTTGACTGAATCGGGTGAACAGCTCAGACAATTTAATATTAAGGATGGCTATGCTTTGCAGCTTGCAGTAAAAAAAGGCTTTAAAATTGCCGTAATTTCCGGTGCAAGATCCAAAGGGGTTGAAGCCAGGATGATGGGACTTGGAATAAAAGATATATTTCTGGGTGTTGATTCCAAACCTGAAGTTTATCATGAATTTCTGAAAAAATCGGGTTTGAATGCAGAACAGGTATTGTTCATCGGGGATGATATTCCTGACCTGCAGTTAATGAAACTTGCCGGACTTTCAGCATGTCCTGCTGATGCCGTAGAAGAGATCAAAGTCCTGGCCGACTATATTTCTCCCAGAAAAGGAGGCGATGCCTGTGTTAGGGATATTATCGGGAAAGTGTTAAAAATTCAGGGGCTCTGGATGGATGATGAGGCTTCCGCCAGCGATGGTTCTTCAAAGAATTAAGTATTCTCTAAATTCTTTTCATTAAATTTATTGTTCTTATAAATCACTGAAATTATGAAAAGATCATTGTTTATAATGGGAGTATTACTGACAATCAGTTTTACTACTTTAGCTCAGGGTAGAATGCAAATGGGTACCCCGGAAGAAAGGGCGACTCGTCAGCTTGCACAGCTTGAATCCTTAAAGCTGAGTAATGAACAAAAAACTAAATTAGCAGCAGTATTTCTATGGTCTGCCAGACAAATGGATAGTATCCGAACCAGTCTGCCTGCTAACGGCGATTTTCAGGCAATGCGCGCGAAGATGGCGCCGGTACAGGAAGATGCCAATAAGATGATTAATATTATTCTGAATGATGAGCAGAAAAAAGCCTATGAGCTTATTCAGGAAGAACGAAGAAAAAGGATGAGTGAAATGATGAACAGAAATTAACAATATCAAAGCGGCATTTGGCCGCTTTTTTTATTTTTGTTCAAATTTAATTTATGACCGGACAATTTCCTCCAATTATTCTTGCATCGAAATCTCCAAGACGACAGGAACTTCTTAAGCTAATGGGCATTGATTTTACCGTTGTGCTCAAAGATGTGGATGAAAGTTATCCTTCGGGATTAACTCCAGAGGAGATTGCTGTTTATATCTCTGAAAAAAAGGCTGGGGCATTTGATGAAAGTATAAGCAATGAGATTGTGATTACTGCAGATACCATTGTTTCTCTCGATGGAAACATTTTGGGTAAGCCCGAAACTAAAGATCATGCTTTTGAAATGTTGTCTGAGTTATCAGGTAAGAGGCATGAGGTCATTACTGGTGTAAGTCTTCTGAAAGATCATAAACTGTATAGTTTTTATGAGCTTTCTGAAGTGTTTTTTAAGCCATTAAAGGCAGAAGAAATCAATTATTATATCACTACCTGTCAACCTATGGATAAGGCAGGCGCTTATGGTATTCAGGAATGGATAGGGATGATTGCCGTAGAAAAGATCATCGGATCTTATACTAATATTGTGGGACTGCCAACACATCGGCTATACCGGGAACTTCTCCGGATTACTGCTTAGTGTCCTTCGAATAAAAGCCCTTCTTTTAATGAATATGATGAAAGCCAGAGGCTTTTAAAAGGATGAAGTTGTAATATATATTTCGTTAATACGGTAGCTGTAACAATCATATCTATCCTCACCGGAATGATCGCCGCTTCCCGACTACGTTCATCATGATTACTATTCAGTATCCAATCTGAAATCTGGTCGAATTTATTCAGATCGAAATTGAATTCTATTGTCTCATCTTTGATGAATTTCGGGTCACAGAGTTCAGCGAAAGTTTCAAAAGCTCCTGCAGATCCAATCAGTACATCTGGTTTATGGATTTTAAGTTCTGCTTTAAGTTCGAAAAGAACGAAGTTCAGGTGTTTTAAAAGTTTCTCCATATCCGGTTTACTGATCGGGTCAGAATGGTGAAACATATCCATTAGCCTTGCAGCTCCTATCTCAAAACTTTTCTTCCAGAATATCTTATTGGAATTACAGATGATACATTCGGTACTTCCTCCACCAATATCAATAACCAGAACCTTTTTCTGACTTAAATTAACAGCCCTGCGTACGCCCAGATAAATCAATTCTGCTTCGCGCTCACCGCTAATAAATTGTGGGATTATATCAGTTTCAAGCTTTACCCGTTCCAGGAATTCTTTGCCATTTGATGCTGTTCTAAGGGCAGAGGTTGCAACAGCTTTGATTTCTGCGACTTCATACTGATTGATATACTGCCTGAATTTATGAAGAGCACTTAACCCCCTTTCAGTTGCCGATGCATTAATTATTCCCTGGCCAATTCCTCCCTCTCCAAGTTTTACAGCAATGGTCTCCCGGAAAATAACGACCGGAGGATTGATAGCAATATCAGCAATCAAAATATGAAAGGTATTGGTGCCAAGATCCAGAATTGCAATTCGATTTTTCAATGAAACAGGACTAAAAGCTTTTGTTTCTAAATTTCTTAATTAACCCTTATACATCAACCATTTACCTAATTCTTTAAAACTAACCTTCTTGCCATACATCAGAATACCTACACGATAAATTCTTGATGCAACCCAGGTGGTCAATATAAAGCCGGCAATAAGCAAAATAACAGACAGTGCAAGTTGCCAGTCAGGAACCCCAAATGGCAGTCTGACCATCATCGCTATAGGCGATGTAAAGGGAATAATGCTTAACCAGAACGATAAACTGCTGTCAGGATTATTCACGATAAAGCTGAATGACATAATATAGGTGAATAAAAGCGGCATTGTAATTGGCATCATGAATTGCTGCGTTTCCGTATCATTATCGACAGCAGATCCTACAGCGGCAAAAAGTGCACTGTAGAGCAGATAGCCTCCAAGAAAGAAAATGATAAATGCCGGTAGAATATAGCCCCATTGTACAGTCTGTACAGCTTTGATTATTCCCTGTCCGGGACTGTCATTTAGAACAGGATTAGCCTGGGCTTGTATCCCCTGAGTGTTTGATGGTATGGAAGACTGGATTTCCCCCACTTTATCCTTCAGTAAAATACTGCTTGAAGCTGCCATCAAACCACCCGACAGGGCGATCCACAGGAGAAATTGAGTCAGTCCGACTAAACCGATTCCAATGATTTTTCCCAGCATAAGCTGAAAGGGCTTAACAGAAGAAATCACTACTTCTACAATACGGCTTGTTTTCTCTTCAATGATACCACGCATCACCTGAACTCCGTAGATAAATAGTGAAATATAGATCAGGATAGCTGCTGCAAAACCAACAGCCATAGCAGCTGCAGAACTGCTGTCTTTTTCGCCTTCAATTGTTAGCTCTTTTGATATAACTGAAAGATCAGGCTTAATACTATCGAGTGTTTTTGCATCAATACCCGCATCTTTAAGCATTTTAACCCGCATCAGGTCATTTAACTTCTTATCGATTGCACTGATTACTGAAAGTCCGGCTTTTTTTTGGGAAAACATTTCAATACTGCCACCGGTTTCAATGTCAGAAGGTATATAAAGTATAAATGCATCCTCATTATTAATTACCTTCTTTTTAGCTTCCTCAAGGGTTAGTTCAGAACGCTTGAATTTAACAGATTTATTACTCTCCAGACCATCCTGAAATATTCCGCTTTTATCAATCACCTCAACATTTGGGATATTATCACCGCCTTTAATGGACAGGACAATGATCAAAGCATACATGCCAATAAGAAGAAGTGGAACCAGAAAGGTCATTATCAGGAAGGATTTTTTCTTTACCCTGCTTGAATATTCTCTTTGTATTATAAGTAAGGTCTTGTTCATGACAATTAACTTGTTTTTACGTTTTGAATGAAAATGTCATTCATACTTGGGATGATTTCAATTAATTCGGTAATCTGTACCTGAGGGATCAGGAGGTTCAGCAGATCATTAGCTGTGTAAGTGTCATTTATTTGAACCGTTAAATGGGTTACATCATCTTCAAACTTTTCTTCATTGATAGTAAATATTTTATTTTCATTAATACCTGCCTTACCGTAATAGGCAATTCTGTAGCTGTTGTTCCGATAATTGTTCTTAATGTCTTTGACCTTGCCGTCCAGAATCTTTTTTGATTTATGTATTAATGCAATACTATCGCATAATTGCTCAACAGATTCCATTCGATGAGTTGAAAAAATGATTGTTGCACCTTTGCTGTTTAGTTCCAGTATTTCATTGGTAATCAGCTGCGCATTTACCGGATCAAATCCAGAAAAAGGTTCATCCAGAATGATTAACTGAGGGCTGTGGACTACTGTAGCAATGAACTGGACCTTTTGCTGCATTCCCTTACTAAGATCTTCCACTTTTTTGTTCCACCAGCTTTGAATCCCCATTTTCCCGAACCAATATTTGATTCTTGCTGTTGCTTCGGTTTTTGAGAGTCCTTTGAGTTGAGCAAGATATAACATCTGCTCACCAATTTCCATTTTTTTGTATAGTCCGCGTTCTTCAGGCAGATAACCGATGATAGAAATATGGGAAGGGTTAAGTTTTTCTCCGTTCAGCAATATTTCACCCTGATCAGGGCCGGTAATCTGGTTGATAATTCGTATCAATGAAGTCTTTCCTGCACCATTCGGACCTAATAGCCCGAAAATAGAACCCTTTTCAATTTCAATGGATACGTTATCCAGAGCGCGATGATTTGCATACTGCTTAACGATGTTGCGGATACTGAGCATTTGGGGTATTATTGGTTTTAAATTAGAACTGTTTTAATTCTCATTGTTACATTTGAGATGGCTTTCTGAGAGCTGATAGTATAAAACGATCTGAATTTTTACAGATCAATCCTTTTTATTTGTTTTTAATGGTGAGCTTTGTAGGCCGTTCTCTACCTATCAGAAAGCCATAAGGCTTGAGTGGACTGACATGATCACAGATAATTTTAACTATACCCAGCATAGGAATAGCCAGAATCATACCGGCAATACCCCATATAATTTCCATCAGGACAATCACAATAATTGTGAAGAGGGGATTAATATTAACTTCTGATCCAACAACCAGGGGTTCAAGTACATAGGTTTGGATAAACTGAACGAAAATATAAGTTAAGATCACGCCTATCAGCATTCCGTTGCTACCGCCCTGGGAGATAACCATCAGAGCTGTCAGTGTACTTCCTGTCAGGTTTCCAATGAACGGAACAATTTCAAGTAAACCACATAATACAGCAAAGAAAAGTGCACTTTCTACCCCAACAATGCTGAATCCTATTCCATACATGATCCATAAGATCACAATCATAATCCCCAGGCCTGAAATATAGCGCTGTGAGACTTTACTGGCATCAGAAATAATTTTTTCTGTTTCTTTAAGTTCAGAGCCGGGAACCAGCATCAGTATAAATTGTTTTAAATGGCTGCGTGAAACCAGAAAAAGGAACAGATACACGAATACTAATACGGTTTTGATTATGGCACTCATCATATAGCTTAACAAAGTACCGGCTAACCCAATAGCTGATCCCTGACTTCCGGAGTTTTGATTTTTAATCCACTCCGTTTGCCAGTCTGTAGTTATTCCAAGATTACGGGCAATAAACTGCCTGAAGTTATCACTGATCTCCTGAAGCCTGATGCCAATCTGAACAATATTTTCAGAAATACCCGATGCCTGCCAGGAAAGAAGGAATAAAAGACCCACCAGAATACTTAATAATAATAATACACAACAAAGCCCGGCAATGATATGGTTAATTCCTCTTGCTTCCAGCCATTTCGACATTGGTAAAAGTAGCATAGCCAAAAGCGCACTGATTGCAAGAGGGATTAAAAATTGCCTGGCAAAATATAATCCGCTTATCGCTAAAAAAACGAAGAAAATAATTGACGTTATTCTTTGAAGGGAAGGTGTTGAAATTAACATGTTTAATCTGGTCAGGTCGTTTAAAGATAGTTTAAAATATTTTCTTCATTACTTTTTGCCTGAAGATTTCTAAATCCATATATGATTGTAAATTCAATATTGGATAGTATAACCTACTTTGTTTTTAATCAGGAATTGATATCTTTAAAATACAGGTAAAGCTTATGAATAAATTTCTATCGAAAAAATTAGTTGTTGTTTTATCTATTCTGGTAGTTGTCGGTTTATTTTATAAGATTGCCTTTTCTGAGCAGGAGGTAGACTTTAATACCCAAATAAAGCCGATCATTAATAAAAAGTGTATTTCTTGTCATGGAGGAGTGAAACAGGAAGCAGGATTCAGTCTCTTGTTCCAGGAGGAAGCATTGGGGCCAACGGAATCAGGTAAACCTGCAATTATTCCGGGTGATCCTGAGGGCAGTGAACTGATCAGAAGGATTAGTGTAAATGATCCGGAAGAAAGAATGCCTTATAAACATGAAGCTCTTTCGGATAAGGAAATTAAAACTCTGCGCCAGTGGATTAGCGAAGGTGCCAGATGGGGCGAGCATTGGGCATATATTTCAGTTCAAAAGCAGGAAGTCCCTGACTATACAGATAAATGGATCCGTAATGATGTGGATCAGTTTATTTTTGATAAACTGAAAGAGGAGGATTTGAAACCTTCAGCTGAGGCCGATAAGGCTACACTTTTAAGAAGACTGAGCCTTGATCTTACAGGCCTTCCGCCTTCTGCATCTTTGTCTGAAAAGTATTTACGGAATAAATCCGATAAGGCCTATGATGAGTTGGTAGATGCTTTACTTGCATCTCCGGCTTATGGAGAGCGCTGGACTGCTCTATGGCTGGATCTGGCCAGGTATGCAGACACCCGAGGTTATGAGGCCGATCGTAGTCGGAATATCTGGAGGTATCGCGACTGGTTGATTAAGGCATTTAACGCAGATAAACCATATAATGAATTTCTGATTGAACAACTTGCCGGTGATCTGATGCCTGATCCTGATGATGCTAAATTAATTGCCACTTCCTTCCATAGAAATACCATGACGAATGATGAGGGTGGTACTGATAACGAGGAGTTCAGAACTGCTGCGGTCATGGACCGGGTTAATACCACATGGACTTCAGTAATGGGAACTACATTTAACTGTGTTCAGTGTCATAGTCATCCTTATGATCCCTTTAAAGCAGATGAGTATTATAAGTTTCTGGCCTTCTTCAATAATTCGCGTGATGAAGATACGCAGTCGGAATACCCGGTATTACGAAATTATAGCTCTGCCGATAGTTTGAAGCTTCTCAATCTGACTACCTGGCTAAAAACAAATACCTCGGAAGCAGATGCCCGTAATTACCTGATGTTCCTGAAAACATGGCAACCCACAATCAATTCCTTGCAATGCGACCAGTTTTCTAATGCAGCATTAATCAGCAGTTGGTATGCCGGATTGCGGAATAATGGTTCATGTCGACTTAAAAACGTTGTTTTAGAAAATAAAACACAGCTCATGTTCCGTTATAAGAGTAATTATGATGGCGGAAAATGGTCTGTTTATCTGGATACTCTGAATGGAAAATTACTGAAGACAATACCACTGGCCAATACAAAAGGAGATTGGAAAATTGTTACTGTAGCAATTCCTCAGGTCAGAGGCAGGCATAATTTGCACTTCAAATATTTCAGTCCATTAATTAAAACCCCTGATGAAACAGGAGTTCAGTTTGATTGGTTTCAGTTTGGCCAGGATTTTCCTGGCAAAGGAAAACCCGGATATACAAATGCCCTGGCAGATTTTAATTATTTAATGCAGGCTCAGGTTGATGAAACGCCAATCATGGTTGAAAATACACGGGAACAATTCAGACCTACTCATGTTTTTGAGAGAGGAAACTGGATGGTTAAAGGTAAGCAGGTAAGTCCGGGTGTTCCGGGCGTGATGAATTCAATGCCTGCCAATGTACCTATGAACAGACTCGGTATGGCACTTTGGTTAACAGATAAGAAGAATCCTTTGGTAGCCAGAACAATGGTTAACCGACTGTGGGAACAGCTTTTCGGATATGGCATAGCCGAGACTCTCGAAGATTTTGGAACTCAGGGCATACCTCCAACCCATATAGAATTGCTTGATCATTTATCATGGAAGTTTATGCATGAATATAACTGGAGCATCAAGCGTTTATTGAAAGAGATGGTTTCATCAGCAACATACCGTCAAAGTTCGGCAGTTAATAATGAATTGCTTAAGAAAGATCCCAATAATAAATTCTATGCAAGAGCTGCCCGGCTTCGTTTATCGGCGGAACAAATCAGGGATCAGGGTCTTGAAGTAAGTAACCTTCTAAGCCGTAAGATGTACGGTAAAAGCGTAATGCCTTTCCAGCCTGAAGGTATCTGGCGCTCTCCATATAACGGAGATAAATGGAAAATTAGTGAAGGGGAAGATCAGTACCGAAGAGCAATATATACTTATTTGAAGAGAACAGCTCCTTATCCAACAATGATCACTTTTGACGGAGGAGCCAGAGAGTCCTGTATTCCGCGAAGGATCAGAACCAATACCCCATTACAGGCACTCACAAGTTTGAATGATTCCACCACATTAGTCATGTCAAGAGGACTAGCCTTAAGAATGCAACAACTGGGAGGTAATGATGAGAGTCAGCAGATTCGTAAAGGTTATGAATTAATGATGTACAAACCCATATCAGATAGCAAGTTAAAAGCCCTTACTGAATTATACCAAAAGGCTATACTGAAATATCGGAAGGATAAAGCAGCAATAGTGAAAATTGGAGGTGCAAAAGATAAACAAATGGATGCAGAGACAGCTTCACTGGTTTTAGTGGCAGGTGCAATGCTGAATATGGATGAATGGCTGAATAAGAATTAAAAAAATATCCGCTTATGAAGGATAGTATCATTACTCAAAGATTAATTAAAGAAGCCGGACAGGCATCACTTCAGTATTACACACGCCGGCATTTTCTGAAGGAAAGTGCAATGGGCTTTGGTGCTCTGGCTCTTGGCTCATTGCTTGGCAGCTGTGGGGTTGATCAGACTCCTTTGACAAATAATTTATTTGATGCAAGCAATCCTTTAGCGCCAAAACCGCCTATGTTTCCCGGTAAGGCCAAGTCAGTAATTTATCTGCATATGGCTGGAGCTCCATCACAGCTGGAGATGTTCAGTTATAAGCCTGAACTGGCTAAACTTGACGGACAGGATTGTCCGCAGTCATTACTGGAAGGTAAAAAATTTGCATTTATACGGGGAGTTCCCAAAATGCTGGGACCTCAGGCAAACTTCAGACAATATGGACAAAGCGGTTTATGGCTCT
>JBAZHY010000027.1:0-10541 GCA_041652175.1 Pedobacter sp. | reverse complement strand
GACAGCATCATCTTTGGTTAAAATAATGGTTTTAACCCCAGCCTCGATGATCATATCGATATGCTCGTCTTCTAAAATGGTTTCGCGTTCCATAATGATCTCATTACGATCAATAGAAACAACTTCACCTGTATCTTCATCCACAAAATCTTCAACCCACTTTTTAAGAACCCTGGCAGCCAGTTTACGGCCAACAGCCTTCTTTAATCCGGATTTACTAACCTTTACTTCATCGGCAAGCTCAAATAATTCCAGGATATCCTTATCAGAATCATACCCGATAGCACGTAATAAAGTGGTAACCGGGAACTTTTTCTTTCTATCAATATATGCATACATGACATTGTTTACGTCAGTAGCAAATTCGATCCATGATCCTTTAAATGGAATTACACGGGCTGAATACAATTTGGTTCCGTTGGTATGACGGCTCTGGCCGAAGAATACACCAGGAGAACGATGTAATTGAGATACAATTACCCGCTCGGCACCATTAATTACAAAGGTTCCTTTTGGAGTCATATAAGGGATAGTACCCAGATAAACATCCTGAACTATTGTTTCAAAGTCTTCATGTTCCGCATCATTACAAGACAAGCGTAGCTTTGCCTTTAGAGGAACACTGTAGGTTAAACCACGTTCGATACATTCATGTATATCATAACGCGGCGGATCTATGAAGTAATCAAGAAATTCCAGAACGAATATGTTTCTTGAGTCAGAGATCGGAAAGTTCTCAGAGAAAACTTTAAACAAACCTTCCTGATGACGGTTGTCTGATGTAGTTTCCAATTGAAAAAATTCCCTGAAAGATTGCAATTGAACATCCAGGAAATCCGGATAATCCATCACATGCTTACTGGTAGCAAAATTTACTCTTTCGTTGTGCTTAATTTTGTTTGCCAAGGGATTGCGAATTTAGTTTAGTAAATAAACTGCTGCGATCTGTTGTTTCGCCAAAGCGAAAATGTAGATCAAACATTAAATGGGTATAATACAAATGGCAATAGACCCCGATGAAAACCGGAGTCTAAGACCATAATTTATGAGATTAGAATTACTTAATCTCAACAGTAGCTCCAGCTTCTTCTAATTGTTTTTTAAGAGCTTCAGCTTCAGCTTTATCAACACCAGTTTTAACTTCTTTTGGTGCACCGTCAACTAAATCTTTAGCTTCTTTCAAACCTAAACCAGTAAGATCTTTAACAAGTTTTACAACTCCTAATTTAGAACCACCAGCTTCTTTTAATATAACATCAAAAGAGGTTTGTTCAGCTGCTGCTGCAGGTGCATCACCACCAGCTACTGCTGCTACTGCTACTGCTGCTGCAGCAGGCTCAATACCATACTCATCTTTTAAGATTTGAGCTAATTCGTTTACTTCTTTTACTGTTAAGTTTACTAATTGCTCAGCAAACGATTTTAAATCTGCCATTTTATTTTAATTTTAAAATTCTGTACTTAATAAATTTAATCGAACTCTAAGGCGTTCGTTAACCTCTTTCTTGTAATGTTTTAACAATTCCTGCAAGTTTATTACCACCTGACTGTAAGCCGGAGATAACATTTTTAGCAGGAGATTGAAGCAATGCAATAATGTCTGCCACCAATTCTTCCTTAGATTTAAGGTTAACAAGGGCATCCAGTTGATTGTCGCCAATAAATACTGCTGAATCGATATACGCAGCTTTCAGTACCGGTTTATCACCTGATTTTCTCAACTGTTTAATCAGCTTTGCAGGAGCATTAGCTGTCTTTGAGAATAAAATAGATGATGATCCTTTCAGTACGTCAAATATCTCACTAAAATCACCTTCAGAAGCTTCCATAGCTTTTCTGATAAGTTTATTTTTAGCTACCTGCATTTTGATACCGTTTTCGAAACATTTGCGGCGAATATCATTTACTTTTGCTACAGACAGGTTTGCAGTGTCGGTAATATAGAAATTACCATACTCAGCAATCGTCTCTGTTAAAGCAAGAACAACTTCGTGTTTTTCTTCTTTTCTCATGATTAGATTCCCGCTACTGATTTAGTTTCAATTTCGATTCCAGGGCTCATTGTAGAAGACATATGAATGCTTTTAAAATAAGTTCCCTTTGCAGCCGATGGCTTTAATTTAGAAATGGTTTGAATTACTTCCAACGCATTTTCATAAATTTTTTCAGCATCAAATGATACTTTTCCGATCGAAGTGTGAATGATTCCTGTTTTGTCAACCTTGAAATCAATTTTACCACCTTTAACATCAGTTACTGCTTTACCCACATCAGGGGTCACAGTTCCGGATTTAGGATTTGGCATTAAGTTACGCGGACCTAAAACACGTCCGAGCTTACCAACTTTAGCCATAACACTAGGCATTGTAATAATGATATCAACGTCAGTCCATCCACCTTCTATTTTGGCAATATATTCATCCAAACCCACGTAATCTGCACCTGCTGCTTTAGCCTCTGCTTCCTTGTCAGGAGTACAAAGAACCAAAACGCGGACAGTTTTACCTGTACCATGAGGAAGTGTTGCAATACCACGTACCATTTGATTCGCCTTACGTGGATCAACGCCTAAGCGGATATCCAGGTCTACCGATGCATCAAATTTGGTGGTGGTAATATCTTTAACCAATGCCGAAGCCTGGGTTAATGAATAAGCTTTTCCTACCTCAATTTTGGAATGTGCCTGTTTTTGATTTTTTGTTAATCTAGCCACTTCTTAAACTGATTTTGTATAATTAATTGTTCCAGGGTGCATCACCGCTAACGGTAATTCCCATACTGCGTGCTGTACCAGCAACCATTCTCATGGCTGACTCGACAGTAAATGCGTTCAAGTCGCTCATCTTATCTTTTGCAATCCCTTCAACCTGCTCCCAGCTAACACTGGAAACTTTCTTACGGTTAGGTTCTGCTGAACCACTCTTTAAACCTGTTGCTTCAAGTAACTGAATAGCTACAGGTGGAGTTTTAATGATAAAATCAAATGACTTGTCGACATAAACAGTGATTACAACCGGTAAAACTTTACCAGGCTTATCTTGGGTGCGCGCATTGAATTGCTTGCAAAACTCCATGATATTCACACCCTTTGCTCCCAATGCGGGACCAACCGGTGGAGATGGATTAGCAGCGCCCCCCTTGATCTGTAATTTAATTAAAGCACCGACTTCTTTTGCCATTTTAATTGATTTGTTTTTAACTCAATGTTCGTAGTGGAAGCTATGTAACATTTAAGACTTTGGGCCAGTATTAAGTATTTAGTACAAAGTACTTAGACACTTATCAACCGGCTAATATTTTATACATCTTTCTATCTCAATACCTGGTGTTCAATACCCAGTATTATTCTTTCTCAACTTGCATATAGTTCAACTCAAGAGGTGTTCTTCTTCCGAAGATCTTAACCATCACCTTAAGTTTCTTTTTCTCTTCATTAACCTCTTCAATGACTCCTGTAAATCCATTGAATGGACCATCCATTACCTTCACGTTTTCTCCAACATAATAAGGTACATTCATTGACTCCCCTTGTTCAGCCATCTCGTCAACCTTACCTAAAATACGGTTAACTTCAGCAGCTCTCATTGGCACAGCATTACCGCTTTTATCACCAAGGAAACCAATTACACTATTAATACCTTTAATAATATGCTCAAGTTCGCCATCCAGAACAGCTTCGATAAGTACATATCCGGGATAGTAGTTACGCTCCTTAGCAATCTTCTTGCCATCCTTCATCTGATAGTATTTTTCCATCGGAATTAATACCTGTGGTAAAAGATGGGATATACCTAAACGATTGATTTCTGCTTCTAAATACTGCTTTACTTTTTTCTCTTTGCCGCTAACAGCCCTTACCACATACCATTTCAATTGATCGCTCATAGTGCCTTAATTATGCCAGAGATTTATAAAACATCTTTAATGCATTACCAGCCGACTCATCCATGGCCAAAATCACCAGTGAGATAATAATAGATGCAATCAATACCAATACAGCAGAATTTTGCAATTCAGCCCATGTAGGCCAAGTAACCTTCTGGGTCATTTCTGTATATGATTCTTTTAAAAACTCTAGTACGTTAGCCATTTTCAATCCTGCGTAAGCACGGGAACAAGGATTCGAACCCTGATCAAAGGTTTTGGAGACCTCTATTCTACCATTGAACTATTCCCGTTCATTAAAAAACTCTGTTTACTTATCTGTAAACTAAGCCCATGTATTATAAGAAAACATAAGTCCACTAAGGGACTTATGTTATCCAATTAACCTTATAAGAAATTGTTTATTTTACAATCTCAGTTACCTGTCCGGCACCTACCGTTCTACCACCCTCACGGATAGCGAAACGAAGACCTTTCTCCATCGCAATAGCGTTGATCAGCTTTACACTGATTGTAACGTTATCACCCGGCATAACCATTTCTACTCCTTCAGCAAGAGTGATCTCACCTGTAACGTCTGTTGTACGGAAGTAGAACTGTGGACGGTATTTGTTAAAGAATGGAGTGTGACGTCCACCTTCAGCTTTTGACAATACGTAAATCTCAGCTTTGAAGTCTGTATGAGGAGTTACAGAACCTGGCTTACAGATAACCATACCACGACGGATATCGGTTTTCTCAATACCACGTAATAATAAACCTACGTTATCACCAGCTTCACCTCTGTCTAATATCTTACGGAACATCTCAACACCAGTAACAACTGATTTTAAGTTTTCAGCACCCATACCTAAGATATCAACAGCTTCACCTGAGTTGATTACTCCTCTTTCAATACGTCCGGTTGCTACAGTACCACGACCAGTGATCGAGAATACGTCTTCAACAGGCATAAGGAAAGGAAGATCAGTTAAACGTGGAGGAATTGGAACGTAGTTATCTACAGCTTCCATTAACTCCAGAATTTTACCTACCCATTTCGGGTCACCATTCAATCCACCTAATGCAGAACCCTGAATAACAGGAATCTCATCACCAGGGAATTCATAGAAGCTTAATAGTTCACGAATTTCCATCTCTACCAGTTCCAGTAATTCAGGATCGTCAACCATGTCAACTTTATTCATAAAAACAACCAATGAAGGTACACCTACCTGACGGGCAAGAAGGATGTGTTCACGGGTTTGTGGCATCGGACCATCAGTAGCAGCAACTACAATGATAGCACCATCCATTTGAGCAGCACCAGTAACCATGTTCTTCACATAGTCAGCGTGACCCGGACAGTCAACGTGAGCATAGTGACGGTTAGCCGTTGAATACTCCACGTGTGCAGTATTAATGGTGATACCTCTTTCTTTTTCTTCCGGAGCAGAGTCAATTGAATCAAATGAACGCGCTTCAGAAAGGCCTGCATCAGCTAATACCTTAGTGATAGCTGCTGTAAGCGTAGTTTTACCGTGGTCAACGTGACCGATTGTACCGATATTTAAATGCGGTTTACTGCGGTCAAATTTTTCTTTTGCCATTTTGTTTTATACTAATTAATAGGTTAATTTTTTATTATTGTTTTACTCTAAAATACAATTCTGAGCCAACGATGGGACTTGAACCCATGACCTCTTCCTTACCAAGGAAGTGCTCTACCGCTGAGCTACGTCGGCTTTTAATTTGCTCTTAAGCATCTGTCAGGATTCATTCTAAGCAACGAATCAATTGTTGACAAAAACTCTTGAGCGGAAGACGAGGTTCGAACTCGCGACCTATAGCTTGGAAGGCTATCGCTCTACCAACTGAGCTACTTCCGCAATTCAATTTGTCGATTTGTCCATTTAACAATGAGTCAATGACTCAACTATCAGAACATTTCGTACAACCAAATCAAAAATATTTTGACCTGGCTTCAATCAACAAATAGACAAATTGTCTAATTGACAAATTGAAGTGGGGGGGGAAGGATTCGAACCTTCGAAACCGAAGTAACGGATTTACAGTCCGTCCCATTTGACCGCTCTGGAACCCCCCCAACATTTCTTGAGCCTCCTATCGGGATCGAACCAATGACCTACTGATTACAAGTCAGTTGCTCTACCAGCTGAGCTAAGGAGGCGAAATGTATAAACCTTTTATTGTTTAAATTTAAAAGAACCTGTCCAATCAGTGTTTATTATCCATAAAGAACAACCCCCTCTGAAATGGACTGCAAATCTACGAAAATTATAAGTCGGTCAAAATTTTTTACAAAAAAAAATCGGCAGTCAAAAAGACTGCCGAAAAAGCCCTTAATTCACAGGACTTTACAAATTCAAATAAATAAAAAATTATTGTGGTATTGTCGCCGATTTATGATTACTCATATATGAACGCTGCTTTTCCTTATGTTTATCAATCTGGCGTCTGAGTGATTCGATCGCCCTATCAGTAGCTTCTTCAAATGATTTACACTGCTCTTTAGCAAAAAGATCATTGCCGGGAATCATTAGTTTGATCTCCGTAATCTTATTCTCCTCATTTTCCGAATTATCTAATCTCAAATAAACGTCCCCTCCAATAATCTGGTCATAGAACTGGTCGAGTTTATCTGCTTTCTTCTGTATAAAATCCAACAACTTAACGTCTGCTGTAAAATGAATCGATTGCACTCTGATTTTCATATTTCCTCCTTTGTTAAAAATTAATATAAAACTGCTCTTTTTAAATGATCTTCCGGGTCTTAATATTGTCAAATTCTAATTTAAAAATTCAGGCTTTAGGATGAGCCTGTTTATAAATCAATTTTAATTTCTCAATTGAATTATGTGTATAAACCTGAGTGGCAGCCAGGCTGGAATGTCCTAATAACTCTTTAATCGCATTCAGATCTGCGCCATGGTCTAACAACGCAGTTGCAAAACTATGCCGCAAAATATGAGGACTTCTCTTTTTATGCGTCGATACCATTGATAGAACAGACTTCACAATTCTGTAAACAAACTTGGGATATACATCCCTGCCTTCATTGGTAACGATCAATACGGAAGATCTGGTATCGAACTTCTGAGTTATTTTCAGATTAATATAGTTTTCAATTGATTTTGCCAAGGAACTGTTAAGAGGAATAATTCTCTCCTTATTCCTCTTTCCAAGAACTTTAATATATTGCTCATAGCTGTTAAAGTTCTCTTCCTTCAAACCTACAAGCTCAGAAAGCCTCATCCCTGTCCCGTATAGAAGTTCAATAATCAGCCGATCGCGATATCCGGAAAAATCATCACTGAAAATATTTGAACTATCCAGAAGATAATCCATCTTTTGCTCTGTAATGATTACCGGCAGACGCTTTGGGGTTTTAGGTCCTTTAACCTGAACCATCGGATTGAATTGAATTAAATCCTCCCTTTGCAGAAATTTATAAAAAGACCGTAGGCTGGAAATCTTTCTATTGATTGTTTTAGGATCGGCACCATGCTCCATCAGTTCTACCATCCAGCCTCTAACATGCTGATGATCTATATTCTGTAGATGGTTACCCCCGGTAAGAAGGAACGATGAAAATTGTTCGAGATCTTTTTTATAGGCAGTTACGGTATTCGGAGAGAACCGTTTTTCAAACTGCAGGAATCGTATAAAGCGGTCTATAAACATCAAAAACTATTTGCATATCCAACGAAATGAATATACAAATAGTTTAAGACATTATTACTTTATTGAAAAGAAAAATTAAACAGTTTCGATGTTTAATCCTTGCTTGTAAATAGCTTTCTTAATTTCTGTACGGCGGGTAATTGATTTCTTCTCAAATGCCTGACGGCTGCGAAGCTCTCTTAAAACACCGGTTTTTTCGAATTTCTTTTTAAAGCGTTTTAATGCTTTATCTAATGATTCGCCGTCTTTAACGTTAATAATAATCATAATTTACAGATACCCCCTTTCAGTTTCGGACTGCAAAGCTACAAAAAATATTCACAATTCCTAAACCTGCAAGTTGATAAAATGAACAACTTATAAGAATAATCAAATTTAATTAACCCAAGTTGTTGGTTTGGTATTATACAAAAGTCGCATTTTCTTATTTCAATATTTCTCTGGCAATAACAATCTTCTGTATTTCAGAGGTACCTTCACCAATGGTACATAATTTTGCATCCCTGTAAAATTTTTCAACCGGAAAATCCTTGGTGTAGCCATAGCCTCCAAATATCTGAACAGCCTCCGTCGCTGTTCTTACACAAACCTCTGAAGCAAAATATTTAGCCATAGCAGCAATCCGGGTAACTTCTACCCCTCTATTTTTAAAATCCGCAGCCTGCATGATCAACAATTCAGCGGCCTCAATTTCTGTTGCCATTTCAGCTATTTTGAAGGAAATCCCCTGAAAAGAAGATATAGGCTGCCCAAACTGATAACGTTGTTTTGAATAATTTACAGCAGCATTCAAAGCACCTCTTGCCATGCCTAATGATAATGCTGCTATCGATATCCTGCCCCCATCGAGAACATACATAGCCTGTTTAAATCCCTCTCCTTCCTTTCCCAGGAGATTTTCCTTAGGCACAAGGCAATTATCAAAGATAAGTTCTGTAGTTTCAGAAGCTCTCATCCCCAATTTATTTTCCTTTTTGCCGTGCGAAAATCCTGCCGTACCCTTTTCAATAACCAGGGCTGAAATACCTTTTGAATCACCCTTTTCACCGGTACGAACCATTACAACAGCAATATTTCCGGATTTACCATGAGTAATCCAGTTCTTGGAACCATTTACTGTATAATAATCCCCATCTAAAACGGCCGTTGTATTCATTCCCAAAGCATCAGAACCGGTATTCGCTTCGGTTAATCCCCATGCTCCCAGCCATTCAGCTGATGCCAGTTTAGGAAGCCATTGTTTCTTCTGCTCCTCATTTCCAAAAGCAAGGATATGGCCCGTGCATAATGAATTATGAGCTGCCACAGATAAACCAATTGAGCCGCAAACTTTTGCTATCTCTGATATAACACTGATGTATTCAAAATATCCCAAACCTGCCCCTCCGTATTCTTCGGGAACTAGAACTCCCATCAAACCCATCTCACCGAGCTTTTTAAAAACTTCAATCGGAAATATCTGGGATTCGTCCCATTCCATGAGATTCGGACGGATATGCTTTTCTGCAAAATCGCGAACCATGTCTATAATCATTTGCTGATTTTCGGACAAATTGAAGTTAATACCTTCATGACCGAGGTGGTTAATTGTTTGCATAAATTTTGGTTAGTTATACAATAATAGCAATTACACCAGTAGTTTCCGATTAATAATATCTTAAAACCAGTGGTATAACATGGTTTCCGGTATATTAAATAGGATTAAAGAAAGAGAGGATACAATCTGAAAAAAGATTTATTTGTAAGAAACCAGACTGATAATATTTTCAGAGACCTCCATAAGTTTCTCATTCGCATTCAGGAAATCAAGACTCACAACAAAAGCATAGGCAGCCACTACCCCATCCAACTTCTGAACCAATCGTGTCGCTGCACTAACCGTTCCTCCTGTCGCCAGAAGATCATCATGTATCAATACTCTCTGACCCCGTTTAATTGCGTCCACATGAAGCTCAAGAATAGCTGAACCATATTCCAGTTCACAAGGCTCTTCAACAGTTTTAAATGGCAGTTTACCTTTTTTTCGGACCGGGACAAATGGAACCTGAAGTCGGTTGGCCAGCATTAGACCAAACAAAAATCCTCTGCTTTCTATACCTGCAACCACATCAATCTCCACACCCTCTAAACGCTGCATAAACTCGTCGATTACAGCGGTACATAGTGCAGAATTCTTAAGTATTGGTGTTATATCCTTAAAAATAATACCTTGTTTCGGAAAATCGGCTATATCCCGGATAGCCTTATCAAGTTCTGTACTGATCATGGATTAAATAAAATATATGGCTCAATTTTACGGATAATTTCTTCATTGAGCAGAGCAACTTTCTTTAATTCATCAATAGTTTTGAAAGGACCGTGCTGCCGGCGGTATTGCAGAACAGCATTCATTTGTTTATAGCTTAAATAAGGATGTTTTTTAAGGAGTTCAAATGTGGCAGAATTAATATTTATTTGAATGATCTGATCAGAATTTAAACTTATCTGATCTTCTATCTGTTGATACTTTACAGAATCAATACCATAAACCTCTTTTAATTGCTCTATTTTATAAAAACCTCCCAAACGATTCCGGTATCTGATGATTCTGGAGGCAAAAGCCGGACCAATCCCGCGAATTTCAGTTAACATAGCTGAGTCTGCAGAATTGATTTCAATCAGCACCTTTTTTGTATTTTTTTTCTCAGGATCAGGATTGAATAAAGATACTTTCCTGTTTTCCTTCTCTGGAGGCGATGCTTTAACAATACGGATATAGGGCTCCAGTTTCAGATACTGCTCAGCACCTATAGAATACATCTTTTTAAAATCCTCCTTATTGTAAAACCTTCCGCCTTTAGTTTCATATTTATAGATCACTTTGATTTGCCTGTCTGAAAGTCCGAGTTTCCTCCATGATTTTTCATCCAGACCATTTGGATCAAAAATAAAATACTCAGCTTTAGTAGCTCTTTTTCCTATTTGATTAACAT
>JBAZHY010000026.1:0-10654 GCA_041652175.1 Pedobacter sp. | reverse complement strand
TAAATTGATATCCGGAAAATGAAAGTCAGAATCTTCGAATCCGAGATCATTCAATGTTGGGATTTCAAAAGGTGCGGTAATGAATAAATTCGAAAGATATTTTTCTGATAAAAATGGTTCGTAATGATGTTGAGTAAGGCTTTCTTTCCATTTCTTTGAAAACGGGGTGAAAACAGTATAGGGGGTGCTGTCTGACTTAATTATCTCTGATCTTTCAAAGATTACCTGATCTTTAAAAGTTTTAAATAAAATATTCTTGTCTTCGAGTATTTGTTTAACTGCCAAATCTCTTTTTAATGCATAAGGTTCATAATCATGATTGGCATATACAGCTTTTACATCATATTCTGAAGTTAATCTTTCAAAAGCATCTTCAACAAAACTGTGAATAACATAAATACCTGAGCCCCATTTAATGAATTCAGACTGAAGCTGATTCAGGGTTTGATGAATAAAGGCTACACGTTTGTCTTTTTTATCCTGAAGCTTATTTAATATTTCCGGATCAAAAATAAAAACAGGTAATACCGGAAAATTTCCATTTAGAGCATGAAAGAACGCCGATTGGTCATTTATTCTTAAATCCCTTCTGAACCAGCAAATACTAATTTCCTTTTTCAAATTGAACCAGGATTACTAATGGGAATAAATTTCCTTTAAAGCATCCTTCAGACCCGGGTAACGGAAATGAAATCCCATATTCAGTAATTTTTGTGAAGATGGTCTGTTGCTGTTAAGAATAACGGTACTCATCTCACCCAAAAGGCTCTTCAGAACAAATTCAGGGACATTAATAGGCCAAACTGGTCTGAAGAGTACTTTTGCCAGTATTCTTGTAAATTCTGAATTGGTAACCGGTAAGCTGCTGCATGCATTATAGGTGCCTTTATATTCTGAACTGGATACTGCGCATTCAAAAATTGAAAGCAAATCGGTGAGATGAATCCATGGTACCCATTGTTTTCCTGAGCCAAAAGCTGCACCCAGAAAGAAATTAACAGTTCTGGCCATCTCAACTAATGCACCACCCTGACGTGCGAGAACCAGCCCTATACGGAGTTTCACAATTCTTAGATTCAGCTGTGCGCCTTCATCAATAGCTTCTTCCCATTTTTTACAACATTCAGCCAGAAACCCTGAACCATTTGAGCTGTTTTCAGTTAAAATCTCATCTCCTCTGTCACCATAAAATCCGATTGCTGAAGCCGATATAAATGTTTTGACAGGAGATTTTGTTTCTGAAATAGTTTTGTAGAGCAGTTTTACAGACTCAACCCTACTATCTATAATCACTTGTTTTCTACTGCTGGTCCATCTTTTTTCTGCAAGTCCTGCTCCTGCAAGATTAATAATTGTGTCTATTCCAATAAATGCATTTTTGTCTATCTGCTTGTTCTCTACATCCCAGTGAAATGCCCTGGCACCCCTGATATTTTCAGGATTTCTGGAAAGTACAGTCACTGAATGCCCTTTATCCTGAAGAGATCTGATCAATTTGGAGCCAATTAATCCACTTGCACCTGTAATCAGAATATTTTGTTTAGAGTTATCTGCCGAATTATTCATTATTGGGAATAGTCTGAATATTGAATTGTAAATTAGTACTCAAAGCTGATCATTTTTATTCAGGTTTTATGAAAATCTGATCTAAAACTTTTCTACGAAATATAAAAATATTCTCAACCTTTTTCCTGACAAGTATTGAATGTATTATTTGGCCTGTTATCCCTAATGGAAGCTGGTAATTTACTTCATCCTCCATCAAAACGCCACCCTCTTTCTTTATAAAAGTATGTTTGTGTTCCCATAATTTATAAGGCCCTTTTAACTGACGATCTGCAAAGCAATTAGGCTTATCTACCATATAAATTTCTGTTTGCCAATACATTGGGATTCCAAATAAGGGTTTAATGCTATAATCAATAAGCATACCATCATAAATTTCATCAGGGCCTGACTTAGTAAGAACCTTAAAATCCATTTCAGGCGGGGTTATTTTGGCAAGATTTTCTGGCGAGGAAAAAAAATCCCAGGCATTTTCCATTGTAATCGGTAAAAAGTGTTCCGACTTAAACTGGTATATCATATTTAAACTTTGATTTACTTATATGTTCCTTTAGTAAAGGCAGACAAATTTTTAACCATGGGGTATAATTTTCAGGATCATTTAAAATTTCAGATTGAAGTTCATCTAAACCAATATATTTCCAGTTTTTAACTTCATGTTCATTCAAAACAGGCTGATCATTGCAAATTCCAATAAATACATGATCAAATTCATGTTCTATAAGGCCATTTGTAAACTGATATCTATAAATAAAGCTAAAACTGAACTCAGGATCACATAACATCCCCATTTCTTCTTTTAACCGACGTTTACAGGCATGAAGAATTAATTCACCAGGTCTGGGATGGCTGCAACAGGTATTGGTCCATAATCCGGGCGAATGATATTTACTATCTGCACGTTGTTGCAATAATAGTTTACCCTCTGAATTAAAAATAAACACAGAAAATGCTCTGTGTAATAAACCCTGCTGATGAACCGATAATTTATCACTGGTACCTATTTCATCATCCTGTTCATTTACCAGAATCAGCTGTTCATCATCTGTATAGGAAGCTTTAGTCAAGGTCATGTTTGAGTTTTTAAATAATTTTTAATGATCTGCTTAAGTTCCTTGTCTTCAAGTGCAGCCATAGATCTGATAATGAATTCCTTATCCGGTTTAATATTCTGTTTATAATTCAAAAATGAAGGGACATTGGTTTGAATAGTATATCTGAGAAATCTTAGTTCAAGGTTATTATTATCAAAATTTATAGCATTTTCCAGCATGCCTTTCCCTTTCTTGAAATGGGATAACTTACTAAATGGGTTTAGAACATGTTTCGCCATTAACATTATTGCACCGGCTTTATATCCGTAATATAAAGAATTGGTCTTTACGCTATAGGGTTGCAGGGTTTGAATCAGCTTTTTACATTCAAGTTCAGATCTGGTTGATCTGTCGAACATTTTTCTGACTTCCTTAATTGGTAGTGGATTAGCCAATATAGAGGATTGCTGGATCAATAAAAGTATAAATACAATTAATTTCATACCATATTTAATTTATTTTGAACCATACAATTGATCATCAGGCTAAACTTTCTGCCGTTGTTAATACGGATTCGCTCTGTCATCACTTTGGCAGCCGGGGTTTTTTTGATTTTCTCAAACAAAGATTTGTAATAAACATAGGCCAGATAAACTCCCCCTTTTGAACTTGAAGGGAGCTTTCGGATTCCCTGTAAAGCAATTCTAAAATCCTCTTCAATTTCTAACTCAATTTGTCCTTTAGTCAGATTGTTAAATTCAGATATATCAATATTTGGGAAATAATTTCTTCCTAAAAGCTGATAATCGTCCTTCATATCCCTAAGGAAATTCACTTTCTGAAAGGCTGCACCAAGTTTCATCGCATATGGCTTAAGCTCCTCAAATTTATTTAAATTACCCTCAGTGAATACGTAAAGGCACATCAGACCAACCACCTCTGCAGATCCATGGATATATTGTTCGTATTTTTCTGTATTATATTCAATTTTATACAAATCCATTTCCATACTTTGAAGAAAGATATCGATCAGGTCAGTACTGATATTATATTGGTGTACTGCCTTTTGAAAGGAATTTAAAATCGGGTTTAAGGAAATTTTATTTTCTATCGACTCATAGGTTTCATTTTTAAATCTCTCAAGCAGAAACTTTTTATCAAAATCATCAAAACTGTCTACGATTTCATCTGCAAGCCTAACAAACCCATAAATGGAATAAATTGAATTTCTGAGTCTGTTATTCAGAAAGTAAATCCCTAAGGAAAAACTTGTACTGTAAGTACGCGTCGTCATTTTACTTACTTCAACTGAAAGGTTATCGTACAATAATTTCATCGGATTATTTGTTTAAAGATTTATGTAATTGACCAGCGGCCACCTTTCCCGAAATTATTGCAGGAGGAACTCCTGGACCAGGTACAGTCAATTGACCAGTGTAAAACAAATTATTTAATTTCTTATTTCTCAGAGATGGTTTTAGGATAGCTGTCTGCATCAATGTATTTGCCAAACCATAAGCATTACCCTTAAACGAATTGTAATCGTTTATAAAATCCTTCACACAATATGATTTTTTATAATCAATAAAACCTGATATATCTTCTCCTATGTGCTTTTGTAAACGATCCAGCATAAGCCTGAAATATTTTTCTCTCAGTTCATCCTCATCGTTTAGCCCCGGAGCCAGCGGCATTAAAAAGAATAAGTTCTCATGTCCATCCGGTGCTATGGAGTGGTCTGACCTTGAAGGGCAACATATATAAAACAATGGTTTATCGGGCCATTTAGGGTTTTTATAGATTTCAATTGCATGTTTCTCCAGATCTTCATCAAAAAATAAAGTATGATGGTTGATTGATTTGATTTTTTGGGTTAGACCGACGTAAAAAATAAGACATGAGGGTGCAAATGTTTTATTATTCCAATATTCAGATTGATAATTACGATATTCAGCAGGAAGTAATTTGCTCTCAGTATGGTGATAATCTGAAGAAGCAACCAATGCATCACAATCAATTTTTTCTCCATTCACCATAACTCCCGACACTTTATTGTTTTTCAAAATAATCTGATCTACTGGTGAATTAAAACGAAATTCCACACCATTCCCTGATCCGATTTTCATCATAGCTTCAATCACTTTCCCAAAACCACCGTCCGGATACCAGGTTCCCAGTTTTAACCCGGCATAATTCATTAAACTATAAAGTGCCGGCGTATCCTGTGGCATTGCACCCAGAAAAAGTACAGGAAACTCCATTAGAGCTATCAGCTTTGGATCTGAAAAGAACTTCTTTACATGTTTCCTGAAAGAACTGAAAACCTGAAGCCGTAAGGCCCCTTTAATCAAATTTAAATCTGCAAATTCAGTCCATGACAAACCAGGTTTGTATACAAGACTTCCCATTCCTGTTTCATATTTAAACTTAGCTTCATTCATGAACTGCCTTAACTTTGATCCACTCCCTTTCTCAATGGATTCAAACAGGGATTCTAATTCCGGATATGTTGACGGAACACTTAAAACCTCTCCACGATCGAAAACAACATCAAACGACGGACTAAGTTGTTTTAGTGTATAAAAGTCAGATACTGTATGTCCAAAATCATTGAAAAATTTTTCAAATACATCAGGCATCCAGTACCAGCTGGGACCCATATCGAAAATATAACCCTTTTCTTTTAATTGCCTTCCTCTTCCTCCTGGGGTAGCGTTCTTCTCCAGTACAAGTACTTCATAGCCTTCAGCAGACAAATAAGCTGCTGAACTTAAGCCGGAAAAACCAGATCCAATGACAATTACTTTTGGCATAATTAATTCGTATTAGCTGTAAAACGGGAATTTATGCTTAAAATGTTCTCAAGACTGCTGATTGATTGCAAATACTCTGTTTTATCAGACAATTTGAGATTTGAAATTAAGTTATGATGACCAGCAACGTAAAACTTTTGACCATTAAAATAAGCATTTATAACATTGATCTGTCCCTGAATCAAATCAGTACTATCTAAATGAATTAAAAACATAAGAAGATTATCAGGCTTTACATCCTCAATAGCAGACATAACCGATGCTATTGGTACATCACTTCCAAGATAAATTACCTTCCCACCATTGATACGGATAATAAAATGAGCAAAAAGTAAAGCTATTTCATGAAATTCGTTTTCAGGAAGAAAAAGCAGCCATCTTTTTGACTCAGAATCAGGTAAGCGTATTGAATCAATTGCAGCTAAAAGTTTTTGTCTGATAATATTACTGATAAAATGCTCATTGGCAGGTGATAATAAGTTTGCAGACCACATTAATCCTAAACGATTCAGAAGTGGAAGAATTACATTAATATAGGTCCCTTTTAGTCCTGAATTTGCAAGTGATTGTGAAAAGATATCATTGAAATAATTGTCATCATAATTTATCCCTGCAGAAATAAGCTGTGAAATAAAATATTCATTATCATTATGTGACTCAAATGAAGAATTGCGTACAAGTTTAAATAGTTCTTCATCGGTTAAAACTCCTAATGATGAAACTTTATAACCACTTTTCATCATACTGACAATATTCAGAAGACGACATAATTGCCTGTCATTATAATATCTCGTATTTCCTTCAGATCGTTGTGGATTCAGGGCATTATATCTCTGTTCCCATATACGAATTGTATGAGCTTTAATTCCTGAGAATTGTGATAATTGAGAAATAGAAAATAAATTCATTGTTTAAATTTATAACAAAAAATTTAAACAAAATAATTTTCAAATATTATGACAATCCGATGTTAAATAAAATGAATAGAAAAAAGTGATGAAAAAGATGCTTATTTAACTTTTTTCCAGTATTCCTCTACAACCATTCCATTAGGCAGTATACCATTAATAGTTAGTTTACCATCATTAATTGAAAACTTATATGCAATGGTCACATCTGTATTTTGAGAGGGTCTGCTACTAAATTTACTTGTAATGTAAATACTGTCACCTTTAATTTCATAAATACCTGAATTATATAATTCCGGTTCTTTATTTTCTTCAAGCATGAAAGCTTCGTACGTATCTTTCGCATAAGTTCTCTGCATTATGAACTCGGTAGATGCATTCTGAGGCTTACCATTATATATTCCCCCATCGTATTGCCAGGTACCATTTAATGGTCCGGAGCTGCAGGAACTGATAATTATCAAACAAATTGAAGGCAATATGTATTTTAAGTGCTTTTTCATATCAATATTTTAGAGTTATATCCAGACAATATTCTTTTTTAAAAGATTTAAAGTGTTTTCTTCCTCAGATCCATTATCTGGTTTATAATCATAAATCCAATTTGCCTGAGGGGGTAAACTCATTAAAATAGATTCAATACGACCATTGGTTTCAAGCCCGAATTTGGTACCGGCGTCATAGACCAGATTAAATTCTACATAACGGCTTCTGCGCTGATATTGCCAATCTTTATGTATTTGGGTATAAGCCTTATCCTTGTTTCTTCTGATCAATTCTGAATAGACCGGAACAAATGTTCTACCTACTGCTTTTGAAAATTCAAAAATATTTTCCCAATTTAGTCCGGTAGACTCCGGATTTAAACGATCATAAAAGATCCCTCCAATACCCCTGGTCTCATTCCGGTGCTTAATAAAGAAATAGTCGTCTGCCCATTTTTTAAATTTTGTATAAAAGCCGGACTGAAAACGGTCACAAGTATCTTTTAAAGCTGAATGAAAAAATTGAGCATCTTCCTTAATTACATAATGCGGCGTAAGGTCTATCCCGCCACCAAACCAGCGTATTTCTTTACCTGCTTCACCCGGCATCTCAAAATATCTGATGTTCATATGAATGATCGGAATCCAGGGATGGTTTGGATGTATTACTATAGAAACACCGGTAGCAAAAAAATCATCCGTACTAACACCGAATGCTTTTTTTATAGCGTCAGGCAATTTACCATGAACCGCCGAAAAATTAACTCCGCCTTTCTCAAGGAAATTTCCATTTTGAATAATCCGGGTTCGTCCTCCTCCTCCCCCGTTCCTTTCCCATAATTCTTCCTGAAATTTTCCTTTACCATCTGCCAGTTCAAGTCCGGCACATATTTCATCCTGAATCTCCTGATAAGCTTCAGCAATCTGCTCCTTCGTAATCATGGATCAAAAATGAGGTTTTTATTAATAAGACGAAAGCAATTCTGAAATTCCCCGATCAGCTTATTTCAAGATAGTCGAGATCTTTTCCAAAAGTTTCTTTCAGTTGATACAAAGCAATCAATGCGATAATCAAAGATGTAAAACCCACTACCAAAGCACTGTTTATAATACCCATACTGCCTTTTAGGGCTGTAAAAGATAAAGTAGCGAGCACAAGTGAACCACGAACAAAATTTGGAACGGTAGTAGTCACCGTAGCCCTGAGATTCGTTCCAAACTGTTCTGAAGCAATCGTAACAAATGTGGCCCAGTATCCTGAAGAAAATCCAAGGAAGAGGGCAAGCCATACAAACTGAGTTGAATTCATTCCTTCTGCGTTCAGATAAACGACAATACTAACCGCGGTTAAGAGCAGAAAGATCAGCATAACTTTCTTTCTTGATTTCCACACCTGACTTAGGAATCCCGCTACCACATCACCAATTGCAATACCAATATAACAATACATAATTCCTGTTCCGGCTGAGAGCGGTTCAGTTGCATTGAGCTCTTTGCCAAATTCAGGCGAGAAAGTAACCAGTACACCAACAACAAACCATAATGGTATTCCGATCAGAATACAGCTTAAATATTTTCTAAAACGCTTTCCATCAGAAAACAACATGAATATATTCCCTTTACTTACATTATCCTGTTGAAGATTTTTAAACATTCCGGATTCTACCAGACTAACCCGCATTGCCAGCAGCATTAATCCCATCACACCACCAATAATATATGAAGTCTCCCATGTGTAATGTTCACCAATAATGGCAGCTGCTACAGCTCCCATAAGCCCGACTCCGGCAACGATCATCGTACCATAACCCCGATTTTCTTTACTCATGGTTTCAGTTACCAGCGTTATACCGGCACCCAACTCACCGGCCAGGCCTATTCCTGCAATAAAACGGATGGCGGCATAAGCCGGAATACTGGTTACAAACCCATTGGCAAGATTTGCAAGGGAGTATAAAAGTATGGAACCGAATAATACACTTATGCGGCCCTTTTTATCGCCCAATACCCCCCAAAGAATACCTCCAAGTAGCATCCCAAACATCTGACTGTTAATGAGCATTGTCCCTACATCGAGCAGATCAGAATCCTGAACACCCAGTCCTTTGAGACTTTTTACTCGTATAACTGAAAAAAGAATCAGATCATAGATATCTACAAAGTAGCCAAGTGCGGCTACAAGAACTATCATTCTTACATTTTTGGTATTGCTTTTATTCTTATCCATCCGAAATATTTAAGATTCCCAATCTACAAACAAAATTGAAAAACCAAAATAGAAGAATATATGTAATCAGAATGTAATTGCATCAGTCTGATTTTATTTATCAATGCATTTTTTTGATATTAGCTACATGTTAGTTTCTGAGAATACGTTAAAATGGGCTATGAGATTTTATCCACCCTTATTTTTTCAAAGAATATGGGTTCAGAAATTTGATAAAGGCTTTACAGGTGTTCATGTGAAGATTTCTAAAAGTTTTATTAACATTAATTATAACAGTTCAATTTTTGGCGGTACTATTTTCAGTGCTTCCGACCCATTTTATGCCTTGTTATTCGATCAGATATTACAACGAAAAGGTTTAAAGTGCAGAGTTTGGCTAAAAAGCGCAGATATAAAGTATTTAAAACCGGGTAGGACTAATCTTTATTTTAAAATCAGCCTTACAGAAGATGATATTAATGAAGCGGAAACCACATTAAAAACTGTTGGAAAGTTTGTAAAGTCTTACCCGATGGAGGTTTACAGTAAGGATGGATTGCTATGTGCAACCGTCAGTAATGAAGTTTATATACGAAACCTGCTAAGAGGCGAAGAGCATACCATTGCTTATTAACCTATATGATCATGAATATCAAGAAATTAATTCTGGAGGGCGAAGGTGTAAGTCTTGATTTTAAGAAGAAAATTACCAGCTGCGAAAAGATTGCTAAAACGATGGTTTCTTTTGCCAATAATAAAGGCGGAAGATTATTGATAGGTGTTTCTGATGATGGTACAATTAGCGGTGTAAAATCTGAAGATGAGGAGAAATACATGATCACAAGAGCTGCACACTTCTTTTGTAAACCAGCCCTGGAGCCGATCTTTGAAGAAGTTTATATTGATGATAAAACTGTTCTGGTAGCAGAGATCAGACAAAGTGAAATGAAACCGCATTATGCACTCGGAGATGATAAAAAATGGTGGGTTTATATCCGGGTAAAGGATAAAAGTGTGCTTGCAAGTAAAATTGTAATCGAAGTGCTGAAGCAGGAAAATAGCAATGAGGGGGTTTTACTGGAATATTCGTCAAAGGAAAAAGCATTACTTGAATATCTCAATGAAAATGAACGTATCACTTCCAGGGAATACAGCCACATGCTCAATCTCTCCAGAAGGAGAACTCAAAGAATACTTGTAAATCTGGTTCTTTCAGGTGTTATAAAACTTCATACAACAGAAAAGGAAGAATATTACACCGCTTCTTAATCTGAAAAATATCTATTATCATTCTCCCTTTTAAAGTAATGGAGAAAACTTCCAAATCAGTTGAAACATATTTATAAAAAATACAAACCTCATTACCAGAGTAACCTGACCCTGGCTCTGCCTGTAGTGATATCCCAGCTTGGCCATACCCTGGTTCATACTGCTGATAGCATTATTGTAGGCCATTTTGCAGGTACCATTCCTCTTGCTGCGGTATCGCTGGTTAACAGTATTTTTATTGTGATATTGGTTATCGGCATGGGAATATCCTATGGGTTAACTCCTCTGATTGCTCAGGAAAGCGGACGAAAAAACTTTAAAGAGTGTGGAAAATTATTGGCCAATAGTTTATTGATTAATAGTATCATCGGTA
>JBAZHY010000025.1:0-11335 GCA_041652175.1 Pedobacter sp. | reverse complement strand
AACATCATCTGCATTGATATCGGCTAGTGATCCTGTAAAAATAACCCCGTCAATAAGAATAAGTGGTCCTGATCCAACATTGTTCAGGTTGTTATCTGCCCTTAACTGGATATCAATACCACCTCCGGGAGTTCCACTTGGAGCACTTGCCTTAATACCTGCAACCTTACCTGAAAGGGCACCGGCTAAAGATGTACCGGTTACTGCGTTTAACCTCTCTTCACCTACTTTGGTAACCGATACTGTCATTTTTTCTTTGGTAGTAGCCCCGGCTACACCGGTAACGATTACCTCAGCTAATTGTTTTGCATCTGTTGACAGTTGTACATTTGCCGTATTATTTGAACCGATTGTTACCTCCTGCGAAGCATAGCCTATATAGGTGATCACAAGGGTATTATTTGCCCCGGGTACCCTAAGGCTGAATCTGCCATCCCCCCCTGTGGAGGTTCCGATATTTGTTCCTTTAACTTTAATACTGACTCCGGGTAATGGCAAACCATCTGTCTTGTCAGTTACTGTGCCTGTCACAGTACGTTCCTGCGCTATAGCCTGAAAAGCTATAAATAGCAGTAGGAACAAACTTTGTAGAAGTTTTTTCATACTTAATTGGTTTTGAAATGTTTAAAAAGAGATTTGAATAATCTGGTTACTTTGATATCAAATTTGAGCAACATATTTGTTACGACAAAATTAATTGTGTATTATTTTTTAATAAACTTCATACTCAATTGACAATCAGATATTTAAGTTTACAATTCAGATAGTAATAAATTGATTTAAATAAAGTTGATAATTATCTCATTAAAACAAGAGGATAAACCCGGAATAGCTCTAAAGTAAAAACAGCTTATATTAAAAAAGCCCCAATGACTAATCACCAGGGCTTATCTTTAATCATAACTATCTGCAAATTAATTTGGTGTCATCAATTTATTGTTAGCCAGTTCCAGGGCTGAAATTGGCCATATGTATGCAGGCGAACTTGGTGCCACTGCCTGAGCAACATTTGTAGCATCTGATTTTGCAGGAATCGTTAATCCTAATCGCAACAAATCAGTTGAACGGAATCCTTCACAAATTAATTCAATTCTTCGTTCAGTTAAAATAGTGTTAATTAAGTCGGTTTGTGTACCTATAGCACTAAGTGGAAAAATATAGTTTGCATCTGATCTTTTCCGGACTTCGGATAACAAGGCTAATCCACGGACAATATTTCCACCCCTTGCATGTGCTTCAGCGGCATTAAGTAATACTTCGGCGTAGCGAATTACCGGAACATAATCGGTATAAGGCGACGGCTTCTTGAACTTTGAAACAAAATTCTTAGTCCCGTTAGCGATTATAAAAGCCTTACGTGCATCAGTTGATCCGGCCGCATAAACCGGATTTGCAAAAATACCACTTGGATTCAGATAAAACTCTTCAAATCCACCAATAGATTGTGCAGTATAATAATGTGCTAATTGATTCTGGGTTCCCGGAGCACTCAGATCTGTCATCGGTAAGAAAAATACCGCTTCAGATCCGATATAAGTACCACCATAAACAGTAGCAATATTTGCCTCCAACTGCAGGGTAACACCCGAGGTTGATTTGAAAGGTGCTGTCGCGCTAATGATCTTGTTCGATTCTTCAATAACCTTAGGATAATTACCCATTGCGAGGTAAACTCTTGTTTTTAAAGCTATTGCGGTATTTTTATGTGCTCTGGAGCTGTTCAGGGCAGCACTTGCATAAGTCGATGGTAAACCTGCTTCGGCTTCATCAAGATCTTTCAGAATCTGAGTATAAACCTGTGCCACTGTACTTCTGGCCAAATCATTATTATCCGAAGTTGTTTCAGCCTGAATACGAAGGGGTAAGCCGGGATTTGCGCCATTACCCATTGTATAAGGCTTGGCATATAATTGTAAAAGGTTAAAATAACAGAATGCTCTTACAAATTTTGCTTCAGAACGATACTGATCTGCAAGTGTAGTGGCTACCACACCTGTACTTCCATCAATTCCTTTTAGAAAGACATTCGCCTGATTGATTGTAGAATAGGCACTGTTCCAGAAGTTGACAACCTCATTGGTAGCAGAATTCAGGTTATGTCTCCAGGTATCTAAACCGGTAACACCATTTGGTTTGTTGACAATAAAGTCTTCCCCCCTGATATCCTGATAAATTAGGAACCTACCGCCTAAATGCTGCCCGCTTTTTAAGCTACTATAAAGACCATTTACCTGTCCGAGTATACGATCAGGAGTGGCAAATGCAGTTGCATCAGAAAGACTTGTTTCAGGAAAAGTTTCCAAAAAATCCTTCTTACACGATACGGAAACCGTACTTAACAGTAAGACAACAAAGAATAATCTTAGCGTCTTAGCTTTATTTATTTTTATATTTTCCATTTCGAAATTACTTAATATTAAAACCCAACATTTAATCCAAATGTAATTGATCTGCCTAATGGCACCGAGTTTCTATCAACACCGGGTGCCAGATTAGAATTACCATTTACAGAGACTTCAGGATCCGGACCGGCATAATCTGTGAATACCAAAAGGTTTGTAGCCTGTGTATACACTCTTAAACTTGATATACCTGTTTTACCCAGATATTTAGAAGGTAAAGAATAGCCTAATGAAACATTTCTAAGTTTCAAAAAGTCACCCTTATAAACATTTGCTGACATTGGTACAGCAGAACCATTGGATGTATTATCTCCATAAACTACCCGGGGAATATCTGTTACTTGTCCGGCGGCAGTCCATCTTCTTAACATCCCGGCTTCATTATTCCAGAAACGCTGATCTCTTAATCCTGCCTGAGTACCATAATAAAGATAATTACCACCAGAGTAAGTTATTCCAACATTAAGATCGAAGGCCTTGTACTTGAAGTTATTATCAAATCCTCCATAAAAAGTAGGAATTGAATTACCCCAGATTCTTGCATCTGCAACTGCATCTATAGCAGGTGCAACTTGTCCTGCATTTGTTCCATCCAGATATAAATAACGGCTTGAGGCAGGTCTCTGGAAACTAAAACGAACCTTTTGTCCATTCCTGTTAACAAAAATACGCTCACCGGTTACAGGGTCAACACCTGCTGTTTCTACAACATAGATCTGTCCTAATGAATAGCCAACCCTGGTTCTGTTTGCAGTTTCAAGTGATGTTACACCCGGAAGATCAGCATTATTGTTTGCAAGTGCTGTCACTTCATTCTTTATGAATGAAACATTAAAGTTTGAAGACCAACGGAAATTACCTTTTTCAATATTGGTTGAATTGATTGAGAACTCCCAACCTTTATTATACATTCTTCCAATATTGGTAACAATCGAATTTCCGGGAATACCTTTTGAAGGTGATTGAGGTGCTGCCTGGATCAATTTATCGATGTCATTATAGAAGTAATCTGCGTCAAATTCGATTCGTCCATTCAGAAAGGCCAGGTTAATACCAATATCTGTTTTAGTACTGGTTTCCCATTTTAGATCAGCATTACCCGCCTGGCTATATCCAAGACTTGGCACAGCACCGTAAAGTCCGGTTCCATATAATGATAACGCCGGAAAATCACCGATATTGATATTACCTACAACACCATAACTACCTCTTAACTTGAGCTGAGACATGATATCAGCTAATTTTGAATTCTGGAAAAAGTTCTCCTGAGATATATCCCATCCAACTGATGCACCACCAAAATTACCCCATTTCTGTCCGGTAGCTAAACCTGAGTAACCATCGCGCCTGAAACTGCCGGCAAGGAAATATTTCTTCTTAAAGTCATAATTTACACTCCCAAAAACAGATCGGAATGCATTGATCCCTAGCCCATTACCGGCAGGAATAATTGTACCAAACCCTCCCTGGTATACCTCGATAAATGGATCTGAAACATTCTGCCTTGTGGCACCCCAGGAGGAACCAATTGAACTTTGTTCCTCATAACCCCCAAGGGCCGATACATTATGTGAAGAAGCAATTGTGGTATTGTAACTTAATGTATTAACCCAGTTCCATCTATTGTTTTTTGCATTAACATTTGTTGCAGAACCATTTGGAGAAAAACCATCACCCTGATATTTATTGGCAAAAGAAATGCTCTCTGTGAGTAAATTATCAATTCCGTAACTGGTTTTCAGAACCATACCCTTTAATAGATCTAATGAAGCATATACATTTCCGATAAGTCTGTTATTCTCAGAAGTAAATTTATCCTCCCTTAGCAATACTTCAGCATTCGGATAATTCGAAGCGACGGCAGAGTTATTTGCCCCAAAACCTATCGCTCCACCATTCATATGATATGTTCCATCCGGATTATAAGCCGGAACATTGGGTGGCAAGACAATTGCCAAACGGCCTAAACCAACGGTTGAGAAAGCCTGACCGGGTAATGAGCCGGTATTAGGTGCTTTATTAAAGGTATTTGTGAAAGAAAAGTTTGAACCAACTTTAATTCTGTTTGTTAACTTATGATCCAGGTTAACCCTTCCAATTTTACGCTGAAAATCATTGTTTCTGATAAACCCTTCCTGATCGCTGAAACCTATAGAAACATAATACGATGTTTTCTCTGTTGCACCCGAAAAATTTAATGCATGATTTTGTGATACGCCGGTTCTGTAAGCAACTTTGTACCAATCTGTATTGACTGTACTACCATCTGCCAGAGTTTGTAAAAAGAATCTGGCAGGAGTACCAATATTTGCTAAAGCCTCATTTTTCATACTTACATATCCCTGTGCATCAAGCAATTCGGGTAAATGAGTAGCTTCATTAAAACCAGCCCAGGCTTCATAGTTAACTTTAGTTGAGCCCAGCTTACCTTTTTTTGTAGTGATCACTACAACTCCATTCGATGCTCTTGAACCGTAAATAGCAGATGCCGCCGCATCTTTAAGTATATCTATTGATTCAATATCTGAGGGATTAATATCCCCCAGTGCATTTCCCGCCGCACTATTTGCCGACTGATCACCGGTATAAACAGGAATCCCATCAACGTATGCGGAATACAGGGGGATTGTTCAGAACCCCGTTTGGCATAATAATGTTTACACCGGCAGCTTTACCAGCCAAAGCCTGCTCAAAACTTTGAACCGGTTGGTTCTTAAGTTTTTCGCCACTGACACTCGCAACTGAACCGGTTACATCCTTTCTGGATTGCGTGCCATAACCCATTACAACAACTTCGCCAAGCTGCTGCTGATCAGAAATTAATGTAACATTGACTGTATTTGATGACCCAATGTTTAAAGTTTGTCTTACATATCCGACAAAGGCAAACTCGAGCTGTGTCCGCCCAGCCGGAACATTAATTGAGTAAGTACCATTGGCAGAAGTTTGAGTACCAAGATTAGTGCCTTTAATGATAACACTCACCCCAGGCAATGATGAGCCGTCTGATTTGTCTGTAACCTTCCCGGTCACAGTACGTTCCTGCCCAATAGCCTGAAGAGCTATAAATGTGAGCAGGAATAAACTTTGTAAAAGTTTTTTCATACTTGTTAAATAATTGGTTAATAATTTATTATGAGAATATAAAAATGAGCAACAAAATTGTTACATCAAACAGAAATAGATTTATTTAATAATAATTATTAATAATCTATTGATAATCAGAATATTAATTTTTTATTAATGATGGCATCAATTTGTCTTTTATTGCAGGATTATGAGGTGAAATAGACCTGATTAATATGTTTAAATGATCTTAACGGCACTTTTCATCTTAAAAATCCTCTGAAATCTGATCGGACAATTTACAGAAGATATAACTGTAACAATTATATAGACATTAATTATAATTACACTACTATGTATTGCATATTACTAAGCAAAACATATATCTTTGCTATATGATAGTAGAGAATACCCAAACCCAGATGAGGAAAGGAATACTTGAATATTGTATTCTTTCAATTATTTCCCGAGGGGAGATTTACGCCTCTGACATCATCAATGAACTTACAAAAGCGAAACTATTAGTAGTGGAAGGAACCCTGTACCCATTATTGACCAGGCTTAAAAATAATGGTCTTCTGTCATATAGCTGGAAAGAATCCACATCCGGCCCGCCCAGAAAATATTATATTTTGTCTCCTGCAGGACTGGAAGTTCTCAAAAGACTTGATGGCACCTGGGAAGAGCTATCTTATGCAGTAAAAGTATCTATTGAAGGCAGGGAAATTGAAAAGACAAATCAGGCTTAATTAAATCAGAAAAAATGAATAGAACCATCATAATAAATATTAACGGCATTGTCTTTCATATTGAAGAGGATGCTTATGAGATTCTGAAAACCTATATGACCGAGGTTAAAAGGCATTTCGCTTATTCTCCTGATAGCGAAGAAATTGTAACGGATATCGAGAACAGGCTTGCCGAGATGTTCAGCGAAAGACTAAACACAGAGAACAGACAGGTAATTATTGCTGCAGATGTGGAATCAATAACCGAAAGAATGGGAAATGTCAGCGACTTTGATATCGAAAATGACGATCAGACTTCCGGGACTAACAGTCGGAACTACCATACTGAAAGGAAACTCTTCAGGGATACTGATGACCGGATAATCAGCGGGGTATGTGCGGGTTTTGCCCATTACTTCAGCGTTGAGCCTCGTTGGATAAGATTACTGGCAATTATCTCCATATTCTTTGGTATCGGCATACCGGTTTATATCATTCTTTGGCTGATCATTCCTAAAGCCACAACAAGGGCAGATAAAATGGCAATGAAAGGCGAACCTATAAATATTCAAACCCTGAAAAAGAATTTTGATGAAGAGCTTGAAGGCCTGAAGCATGGTTTGAAAAATGCACATCAAGAAGCAAAACCGATTATTAATCAGGTAATCAGGTCTATAGGAAAAGCAGGTATGCTTTTAGTTAAAATTATTGGTGGCGTCATTCTGTTTTCAGGGGTAATTGCATTATTTGCCCTTAGTATCGGACTAATCATATTTTTGGGATACTGGAACAGCAACCAGCTTCACACTTTTCCATTTAATCTGGTAAACCCGGGCTACAAATCGGTACTTACAATCAGTGGCTTCTTTCTGATATTTATTCCGCTTGCCGCACTGGTATTATTCGCAGCCAGGGTAATCTTTACAAGACTTGCTGTTTCAAAAACCGTATATTTTGGAATGCTTATTCTTTGGCTTTCTGCATTGGGGGTTGGGGTTTACCATGCATCAAAAGTTGGAGCTGAGTTTAATGAAGAAGCAAAATTCAGTGTCACCTCCACTTTGGAACCTTCCTCAGAATATTATCTTAAACTGAATCCGGTTCGGTTTCTGACAAAAGAAGATAGTCTGGAATACAATATTAATGCGAGCGACTTTAAAGAAAGAATTATAATTAACAGCCGAAGAGGCGATTTTGACCAGCCAAGAAATCTGAGTTTAAAAATCATTAAAGCCGATGTTACAACTCCGGTATTAATTCAGGAATTCAGTGCCAGAGGTTTTGATTTCGAAACTGCCCTTACAAATGCGAAGAGTGCAGAATATCATTTCCTTCAAACTGATTCCATAATATTACTTGATGGAAACACTCATATTAAACGAGGGGAACTTTGGCGCGATCAGCGGGTACAACTTACACTGAAAATTCCTGAAAATACAATACTCCATATTGAAAGTGGTTTGAATCGTTATCTGGAGGATTACAATCTATGGGAATGCCAGCCAGACCATACAAAAAATGATTATTTATCGGAATGGATTATGACATCAGAAGGGTTAAAATGCAGAAATGACAGCCTGTTTAACAAAAGCAGTGAAGCAGCTGATTCTGTACAGGCCAATTAAAAGAGGAAGCCCTGAATTTATTTCAGGGCTTCCGGTTTATTGTCCGACCATAAAAACGGCATTACTGAACAAAAGCTTCCCATTTTCCCAAAAACTTCTGAATAAAGGATTATCAGACAAATAAACAATTGTACCTTTCCCCATTTCCTGAACACCGAATATGAGTCCGTCGGTTAATTTTTTCTTTACCTGGGTTCCGACAAAACCGGTAACATAATTATCCTTTTTGATAATACCTACATTCCATCCTTTACTGAGATATTGATATATCTTATCATCCATCTTCAGGGTATAATAAAAATCCGGAAATCCAAACCCAAGAGGATGGGTATTATCCAGATTTACCTTATAAATAGCTCCTGGAATATTAGAACGTACGCTCTCCCGCTCCCTGTTTTCATAGGTCTTAATATCTTCATAAGGATTTTTGGTTCTATCATCTTTTTTAACTTCCTCCTTACTTTTAATATCAAACCCCCTGATACCGGCCAGTCTGGACACCGCCCCTTCCATAGCAATTAATTTACCTCCTGTGCGGATCCATTGCTGCATTTTATCACTTCCCATATCATTATAATTACCATCAGGGAAAATCATTACATCAAATTCATCCCAGTCAATCCGCGAAAGATCCTCTGCCCTTATTACTGTCAGCGGATAATTGATTTGCTGTTCAAAAAAATGCCATATCTCGCCAAAAGCAATAGAAGATGTGGATTCCCCTCCCACCACCAGTATTTGGGGCTTCCTGATATACCTGATTTTATCTGAACCCAAATCAGCCCCCTTATCCATAAATGCTGATGGTATTCCCTGAATGATTACACCGGATTTTTTTGCCAGCTCATCCACCTTTTTATCAAACTCAGTTCCTATATGAGCATTCCCACTTCTGGCTATAATTAATGAGCCGGCATTAAACCGCTTTCCTCCAGTTTCAAATGGAATTTCAGAATACCTTACTCTAATATTATTGTTCAGAAGATCTGTCAGAAACCGGACATCAGAAATCGAATTCCAGTTGGCAACGAATGCAACCGGATTTAATACAGTTGAGGGCGCTGAAGCCGGATCTGAAACACTCCTGAATTCCGGCTTCAAAATATCTTTAGTAGCAAAAGCCTGCAGGCCAAAAGCATATGGAAGGGACCATGCTGTAATATCATAGGTTGCCGAGTCTGAAACAAAAGTATTAGGTTCAAAAAGCACTTTCAATAGTATCGATTTAGGCTGATAAGCACTAATCACCATATCATTTCGCTCTACCCTGAAACTTTCAGTACGGCCGGTAAAATAATTCAACCCCTGACCTCCCTTTGATGAACCATAACCAAAGTCAATTCCGTTACGGCTCAAAAGTGTAGCCAGGGTTTTTAACTTCTCGGTATTTTCGCCCCTGATAACATAAGACTTAAACTCTCCCGGAGGATTGGAACGGCTGTTAAAAAAGTAGGATTTAAACTCAGAAAGAGCCTTTTCAGCATAGTTTGAAGCTGCTTCTATAGTAGAAAGCCCTGTTGTGAAGTGATGTTCAATTCTGTCTTTCAGTGTAAGGGTATCACCTTCAGCATTAATAACTGCAAGTCCGGCCCTTCCTGAACCTCCCTGTTCATAAGTCATACCTACTGAGCCGTTGTAAACCGGGTAAGTATCTCCATAAGACGGATACAATAAATCAAAACGTTCTCTGGTAAAGTACATCCAGCCGTTCTGATCAAAATATTTTGAATTATTCTTTCCTATAATAGTTTGGAAATCGCGCTGCCATTTACTGATATCCTGGTGGTATGGTTCAGCGGCAGGCGCGAAATAATAGGGCTCATTAATACCCTGTTCATGAAAATCAACATGAACCTGAGGCAGCCATTTGTTAAAAACCGCAAGCCTCTGCTGCGACTCCACCTGACTTTGCCATGCCCAGTCCCTGTTCAGATCGAAATAATAATGGTTCGCCCTGCCTCCCGGCCATGGTTCAATATGCTCACGTGAAAAAGGATGTGGATCAGGGTTCAGATTTTTAACCGGATTGTAAAAGTTAACGTAACGCTCCCTTCCATCCGGGTTCAAACAGGGGTCAATAATCACCAGGGTATTCTGAAGCCAGGCTTTACTTCGCTTCTCTTCAGGATTAATCAAAGCATAGGCAGTAAACATAGATGCTTCTGTGGAAACTGATTCATTTCCATGAACATTATAACTCAACCAAACCAATACGGGCTGTGAAGCCGGAATGCCGCTATTCTTTTGATTGGGCAAGTCTTCTGTTATACCTGTAAGCGTCAGATTATTCTTTCTGATGACCTCAAGCCGGCCAATATTTTCATCCGAAGCAATAAAAATGAGAAAAAGTGGTCTGCCCTCATAAGATTTACCATACTCTTGAATGCGTATGTTTTTTGACACAGAAGCAAGATATTTATAGTATTCAAGTACCCTGTAATACGGAGTAAACTGCTCTCCGGCCTTGTATCCTAAAAATTCTTCAGGCGATTGAATTTTTTGTGCAGACAAATCCGATAAGCCGAAAATAAAGAGTAAGAAAAACAGCTTTAGTATTTTCATGTATTACAGCAGGAAATAAAAATGAAAAATGATGCTGAGCAATTAACAGCAATAATCCTTAATCAGCACTAATCTACATATCAATTATGCTAATTACCAAATTACTCGATGGTAAGGCACAAAAGTCTTAATATTGTATCAATTCAAAAGCCATGAATATTGAACAACTTTACCAGATTTATCTGAACCATCCGGCAATCTGCACAGATACCAGAAAAATAAGCCCGGATTGCCTGTTCTTTGCACTCAGGGGAGACCATTTTGACGGTAATAAATTTGCAATGCAGGCCATCGAAAAGGGTGCATCATTTGCTATTGTCGACAAGCCTGAATTTGCTGAAGATAAGCGATTTATACTGGTCAATGATGTACTTCAGACTTTGCAGGACCTGGCACGTTTTCACAGAAAAAAATTACAGATCCCTGTAATTGGAATCACAGGTACTAATGGAAAAACCACTACCAAGGAATTGATCAGATCTGTCCTTTCCCAGCAATTCAGCACCTTTGCTACCGAAGGAAATCTGAATAATCATATCGGTGTTCCGATCAGTATTCTCTCAATTAAAGACGACTGTGAAATAGCCATTATAGAAATGGGGGCTAATCATCAGAAAGAGATTGAATTCCTTTGCAATATTTCTTTACCCACCCATGGACTCATTACCAATGTTGGAAAAGCACATCTGGAAGGATTCGGAGGGGTGGAAGGAGTAAAAAAAGGAAAGGGTGAATTATATGAATTCCTGGTTGCTTCCGGGGGACAGGCATTTATCAACTCCAATGATGAAGTCCTAAAGAAAATGGCTAAAGAAAGGGATTTGAATAATTGCATAAGCTACGGGGAAGCCAAAGAAAATTATATCTCCGCCAGATTGAAGGAAGCAGATCCCTTTTTAATCGTTGAATGGGCTAAAAGGGGAGAAGAAAGCCATTTAGCCATATCCCACTT
>JBAZHY010000024.1:0-11342 GCA_041652175.1 Pedobacter sp. | reverse complement strand
GCCTGTCTTTGAATTAGTTTCTTTCCCCAACAAAAACGCAGTAATTGTTTTTCTTTCCACTTCAGGAATATGTTTAAAAGAAGGCATCCTGTTTCTTCCCTGAAGCAGGATCTGATTGATCTGAACCGGATTATATTTCTTACTGATATTCTGCAAAGAAGGATATTCTGAGCCACTACCTTTCAACTCCACCCCATGGCAGCTAACACAATGCTTATTGTATAAAACCCTGCCCGGTGTAATATCGGTGCCGGTATTCAGGGGCGCATCGAGCATCACCTGGGTAGAGGGAACCTCATTGCTGTTTACATAAAGAATTTTCGTTTCCATATCCACAGCAGCGCCTCCCCACTCACCACCGCCTCCAAAATCAGGAAACATCCATCCTCCGTCTTTACCTGGCGGGGAATAATGTACCCTGTTCTTAATCTGAAGGTATCTTTTCATTAATTCATCATGAGTTTCCTGACTGAGATTGCTTACATCCTCAGGGCCGAAGGTCTGGCGTGAAAATGGTTCAGGAAGTGTTGGAACCGGCTGAGTTGGCCATGGTTTTTCGCCCGGCAAGGCTTCCTGCGGAACCGGAACTTCCGGTATCGGGAAAACCGGCTTACCATTAGTCCGGTCTAACAGATAGATATAGCCCTGCTTCGTAATCTGGGCAAGGGCATCAATCTTTTTGCCATTATTGTTTACGGTGACCAGATTGGGGGCAGCAGGCAAATCCCGATCCCAGAGATCATGATGCACCACCTGGTAATGCCATATATATTTTCCGCTTGCAGCATCAAGTGCGATGATACTGTTTGCAAAGAAATTAGAACCTTTACGTGTGCCTCCGTAAAAATCGGGAGAGGCCGAACCGGTAGGAACATAAACGATACCCCGCTTCTCATCAAGCGACATCCCTGTCCAGTTATTGGCACCTCCAATATTTTTCCAGGCATCTTTATCTTCCCAGGTATCATAACCTAATTCACCGGGTTGAGGGATCGTATGAAATATCCATTTTCTTTCCCCTGTCCTGACATCAAAAGCCCTGATATGTCCGGGCAAAGCATCTTCACCCTCCGATAAACTCATTCCCAGAATAACCAGATCCTTATAAATCACCCCCGGAGTTTTAAGAAGCAATGAGCCATCCCGGCTTTCAGGAATATCAAGTCCGTCTTTTAATTCGATATAACCTCCCCTACCGAATTCTTTTACCGGCTTCCCGTCCGTTGCATTTACCGCATATAACCTGGAAGCCGCTCCATAAATGATGCGCTTATCGGTACCACTTTCATTTTGCCAGAACATTACTCCGCGACTGATACCGAAACCCAGGGATTCGCCATTCAGGGAAGCCGGATCAAATACCCATTTTTGTTTCCCGCTTGCCGCATCCAAAGCATACAGCTTAAGCTTTGCACTGGTAACGTACAGATTCCCCTCAATAATAATCGGGTTACACTGCATCTCACTACGATTTGCTGTATCCCTGTCGCCGGTGTTAAATACCCAGGCTTCTTTCAGTTCGGATACATTAGCGGTATTGATTTGATCAATATTGGAATAACGATTGGCATCCTTTGTCCCGCCATAGCTTGACCAGCTTGAATAATCAGTACTTCCTGAATTTGAGCAGGAGTTAAAAGTCAGTCCTGCACAGGCAATCAGGTACAAGTATAAGCTTACATTTATTTTCACAGAAATAGGTTAAATCCTTTGAGCTAAGTAAGCAAATAAAGAATTTCAGAGAACAAAAACAAGTAATCAGGTAATGTTCAGTCCATTATAAAAACAAAAAACCAATCCGGAGATTGGTTTTTGACATGAGTAATATAAAAGTTACCGGATCCTGCGATTACAGGTGATTAACTCATTTTTAGTTTCTTCTGAATATCAGCAACATAGCCTTTAAACTTTTTATCGGTATCGATCAGGTCATCTACAGTCTGACAGGCATAAATTACGGTAGAATGATCGCGGCCGCCAAAAAAGGCTCCTATAGACTTTAACGAAGTCTTGGTATGAAGTTTTGCCAGATACATAGAAATCTGACGTGCCTGAACAATCTCGCGCTTTCTGGTTTTAGATTTAACCATCTCAACCGGAACTTCGAAATATTCGCAAACCAATTTCTGGATGTATTCCATTGAAATCTCCTTGCTTGAATTTTTTATAAAATTCTTAAGCATGGACTTCGCCAGATTAAGATCTATTTCCTTCTTATTCAGTGTGGATTGCGCGAGCAGGGAAACCATTGCTCCCTCGAGTTCACGAACGTTATTATCAATATTATGAGCTACATATTCAATCACTTCAGATGGCAATTCAATTCCGTCTGAGTACATTTTCTTATTCAGAATAGCCATTCTGGTCTCCAGATCAGGAACCTGAAGATCGGCAGATAGTCCCCATTTAAAACGGGAAAGTAATCTTTCCTCTAATCCTGAAAGATCTTTGGGAGCTTTATCTGATGTAATGATCAATTGCTTACCTGATTGATGCAGGTGATTGAAAATATGGAAGAAGATATCCTGTGTTTTCTCTTTACCGGCAAAATTATGTACATCATCCATGATGAGTACATCCATTGCCTGGTAGAAATTCACAAAATCATTAATATTATTATTCTTTAAGGCATCAACAAACTGCTGGGTAAATTTCTCGCAGGAAACATACAATACCAGCTTATCAGTTAATGTACGTTTAATTTCATTTCCGATTGCCTGAGCCAGGTGGGTTTTACCAAGGCCTACACCACCATAAATCATGAGCGGGTTAAAAGATGTTCCACCCGGCTTTCCTGCAACTGCATATCCTGCTGAGCGGGCAAGCCTGTTACAATCACCCTCAATGAAATTCTCGAAGGTATAATTCTGGTTTAACTGAGGATCAACCTGCAACTTCTTCAAACCCGGAATTACAAAAGGGTTTTTAATATCCTTATTCAAAGAGATCGGCATAGGCATGGACTGATTTTTTCCTTCAGCACCATTCCCGTTAGACGGCATATTGGTTGTGTATGGAATATTGGTAGAAGACTTTTCCACAACAATATTATACTCAAGCCTTCCCTCTTCTCCCAACTGCTTCTTTACGGTCTTTCTGAGTAGTCCTACATAGTGCTCTTCCAGCCATTCGTAAAAGAATAAACTCGGCACTTGTATAGTCAATACATTACCCTCCAACTTCAAGGCATTAATCGGCTCGAACCAGGTCTTAAAACTCTGCGCCGGTATATTGTCTTTAATGATCTGAAGGCAATTATTCCATACTTGTGTACAAGTTTTTTCCATATAATTTTACTAATAATCTGATTTACAACTGATGCCGAAAGAAATGTTGATAACTCTTTGGGTTATCGAATATTCAGAAAAAAATCCGATTAAAAAACTAAAATTTAAAATTAGTTTTAATTAATTGTAAATCAATTGGTTAAAACTAATTTTGATCAATTTTTATTATGCCGAAAAAAATAGATTCAGTTCTGAACAATCAGTAAAAATCCGGTCTGAATAAAGGACATTTTAGCCCAGTTTTTTTACTCCCTGCAAGCAGATAATTTAAAGTCTTGTAAGTAAAACAACTCATAATCAATAAGGTTATATCTAAGTACTTTTAATTCCGGTTGAATAACAGTTTGGCTCATTCGGGATAACTAAAATTAACAAAGTACAAACTAACAAATCAGCACCTCATTTTTTTTTCAACAATGCTTTTAGCTGATGTCATATCAGCGTAAAAGGGCAAACTTTCTTTGAATATTTTTATTCAGATAATTCAATTCCGAAAGCTCCTATCTTACCGGCATTCAAACTGTTCTTAATATAGTCAAAAAAATCTATCGGTCAAATAGAAATAGCTTTTAAGATTCAGGGGAAAAAGCATTCCTGCTGAAATCCTGAAGATAAGGAGGTGTAAAATTATTATAAATGGGTCTGTGACTGAAATTACAGATATGGGATTAAGACAAGCGTAAAGTTCCCTTCTCCACGCCATCCATAAACCTTCCGCAATCTATAATAAGCTTAAGACAGAGCTTAAAAGTTATCCGTCATCAGTTTATAAATACTGCTTAAACAATTGTGAAAGAAATTGAAAATCAGATTCCCTGTGCCTGATATTCGCCAAATTCCCGGCGAAAGGTATCTGCTATTTCACCCAGTGTAGCGTAAACCTCAACAGCCTGAATCAAATAAGGCATGGTATTGGCGCCGGATTTCACAGCTTCTCTGAGTGCAGCCAGTGCATTCTGAACAGCCAAAGTATCTCTCTCTGATTTTAGCTTATTCAAACTTTCTGTCTGGACTTTACGGATTGAATCATCTACCCTGAAAACTTCAGGCCGGATACCTTCTTTATCCTCGTATTTATTGACCCCCACAATTATCCTGCTCTTATCCTCTATATCCTTTTGATAATCGTAGGCTGAATTAGCAATTTCGCTTTGTATATAACCTGCTTCAATTGCAGCTACAGCACCCCCTCTGGCATCAATTGTATTTATATATTTCCAGGCAGCTGCCTCAATTTCATCAGTTAGGGATTCCACAAAATAAGAACCTGCAAGTGGGTCGACCGTATCTGCAACCCCGCTTTCAAAAGCAATGATCTGCTGAGTTCTCAGTGCCACTTTTGCAGCTTCTTCAGTAGGTAATGAAAGGGCCTCATCGTATCCGTTGGTATGAAGGGACTGAGTGCCTCCCAAAACAGCTGCCATTGCCTGATTCGTAACCCTGATCACATTATTTAAAGGCTGCTGGGCGGTTAATGTTGAACCTCCGGTCTGGGTATGGAATCTTAATTTTTGTGCAGACAGATCTGTAGCACCAAGACTCTGGCTGATCTTTGCCCACATTCTTCTGGCTGCCCTGAATTTGGCGATCTCCTCAAAGAAATTATTGTGACAATTAAAGAAGAAGGATAATCGTTTTGCAAAAACATTAATATCAAGCCCCTTATCCAATGCAGCTTTTAAATATTCCTTTCCATTTGCAAGGGTAAAGGCAAGTTCCTGAACTGCTGTAGAGCCTGCTTCACGGATATGATAGCCGGATATGGAAATCGTATTCCATTTGGGTAGCTCTTTACTGCAATACTCAAAAACATCTGTGATCAATCTCATAGATGGCTTGGGTGGATAAATATATGTCCCCCTGGCAGCATATTCCTTTAAAATATCATTCTGAATGGTTCCTGAGATTTGCCTGAGATCGGCGCCCTGCTTTTTGGCAAGTGAGATATACATGGCCAGCAAAATAGGGGCTGTCGCATTGATCGTCATGGAGCTGCTCACCTTTTGAAGATCAATCCCATCAAAAAGAACCTCCATATCCCTCAGGGAATCTATGGCTACCCCCACCTTTCCAACCTCTCCTTCTGACATGACATGATCAGAATCATAACCTATTTGCGTTGGCAGATCAAATGCAACTGAAAGTCCGGTAGTACCCTGCGAAAGCAGGTAATGATAGCGCTTATTAGATTCAGCTGCGGTAGAAAATCCGGCATACTGACGCATAGTCCATAATCTTCCGCGGTACATGTCTTTCTGAATCCCCCTTGTAAACGGGAATTCACCGGGAAGCTCCAATGATCTTGGTTCAGTGTAAACCTCCCTGATCTCAATGCCTGAACTACTTATGATCTTCTTTTCGCTCATCTTATCAGAATAAGGTATAAATATCTTTTTTAACCATTGCAAGCGACAAATCATATGGATTTTCAGCTTCAAGATTTGCAAGATGCAGAAGTACCGACTTGCTCAGCTCCAGAGAGCTGGCATCTTCGGGCAAGGCATTTGCCACATTGCTTATCAGGGCAATAGTATCCTCTTTTATCTTTTTAACAACATTCCAGGTTTGATCACTGACATAAATCTGCTGTGAAATATTATGCTGATATTCTGCCCGGATCTCCTCTATAACCACATGCTGCAGCTGGCGCGCGGTCATTCCGGGATTATGAAGCCTTACCAGCAAGTTAACCGGATTAACCCTTTCAAGGAAAAGCACTACCCTTTCATAAGCCTGAAGCCTTAAAGGTAAAGTTTGCCTTACATTCTCTTTTTTAAGGTCAATTAGGCGGGCGTTTAGCCTTTGACTGAGGTGCTCTTTAATGACATACCATGCCGTAAAGAAGATAATAAGGCCTGAAAGGGTGTATTTTAAAATATCCAGAAGATAATAAGTGATGTTCATTGGTCAATTGTTAACAAATGGTCAAAATGCCTGTAGTCAGGACAAAAGTGAGCAATTTCATGTATATTTGTTAGATTTATTAAAAGATTTATGAGTACAGAAATTGCAAACGCTACTGCACCGGTAACTTTAACTGAAGGGGCTAAAAAAGAAATAAAAAAACTTATTCAGCAGCAGGAGTTGGGCGATGATTATGGTTTACGTCTGGGTGTTGAAGGTGGCGGATGTGCCGGAATGAACTATGTTCTTGGTTTTGATCAGCAAAAAGATGGGGATCAGGAGTATTTCATAGACGGCATCAAAGTGTATATGCACAAGGCACATGGCCTGTATCTGGCCGGAATGGAAGTTGATTTCCAGGATGGTTTAAATGCCCGTGGATTTACGTTCAGTAATCCGAACGCAAACAAGACTTGCGGCTGCGGCACTTCCTTCTCAGTTTAACAGATGTTGTAACATTTCATAGGGTCCTGCCGTCAAACCGGCAGGACTTTTTTATATTTATACTATGGCAGGGACAATGAGTTATTCTGAAAATGTCAAAGTAGCTATGCAATCCGTAAAGGGAAACAAGCTCAGAACATTTTTAACAGCAATTATAATTGCAATAGGTATAACTGCCCTGGTTGGAATTTTAACTTCTATTGATGCGATAGAAGGCTCTCTGAATAATACTTTCTCGAGTATGGGTGCCAATTCCTTTACTATCAGGAATCGTGGGATCGGTATTCGTATCGGGGGTGGCGGGCAAAGGCCCAAGCGCTTTAAATCGATAGATTACCGGCAGGCGATGGAATTTAAAGAAAGTTTTAATTTCCCTGCCACCATTTCAGTAAACGTATTTGCATCTTTCGGCGGAACAGTTAAATATGGGAATGAAAAAACAAATCCTAATATTTCCGTCTTAGGTGCTGATGACAACTATATGCAATCAGCCGGCTATAAATTAGCTTCAGGCAGGAATTTTTCCCAATCGGAATTAGAGTACGGCACCAGCGTTGTCATTATTGGTCATGAAATTAAAACCAGATTATTCCCGAATCAGGATCCTATTAATAAAACGATCAGTATCGGGAGTAATAAATACAGAATTATAGGTCTGTTTGAGCCTAAAGGATCCAGTATGGGCTTTGGCGGCGATAAGCTTTGCGTTATCCCGCTTTATCGCGCTAAGCAGGTCATGTCAATTACCAATCCCTCTTATACCATTTCGGTAATGAGTAATGATCCGGCTCAAATGGAAGCAGCAATTGGCGAGGCTACTTCCCTGTTCAGAAATATCAGGAATCTGAAGATTGCGGATGAAAACAATTTTGAGATCACGAAAAGCGATGCAATTGCTCAGACATTAGTTGAAAATCTGAAATTTGTCAGAATAGGAGGTATTGCAATTGGCGCCATTACCCTGATTGGTGCTGCAATTGCCCTAATGAACATTATGATTGTATCAGTGACGGAAAGAACACGTGAGATCGGAATCAGAAAAGCAATAGGTGCAACTCCGTTAATTATCAGAAGGCAGTTCCTGATTGAGGCTATTGTTATATGTCTGATGGGAGGCCTGACAGGAGTCTTTCTGGGAATTCTGATAGGTAATCTTCTTTCTATGGTTATGGGAGGCTCCTTCATTATGCCATGGGTCTGGACGATTCTGGGGCTAAGCCTTTGCGTAGGTGTGGGCTTGCTTTCAGGAATGTATCCTGCTGTGAAGGCTTCGAAAATGGATCCCGTAGAATCGCTCAGATATGAATAGGAGTGATCGGTTTCAATAAAGAAACCTGTTTTGCCTATCTCTTTCCATACTGATTTTCATAGTAAGACTGATAAGACCCCGAAGTTACGCTCTGCAACCACTCCTCATTATGCAGATACCATTCGACCGTCTTCTCTAAACCTTCTTCAAACTGAAGACTTGGTTTCCAGTCCAGATCTTTCTGAAGTTTAGTAGAATCAATGGCATAGCGCAGATCATGACCGGCCCTGTCAGTAACATAGGTGATCAGTTTTGCAGAAGTACCAGCCTCACGCCCAAGCTTCTCATCCATTATTTTACATAATAAATGAATCAGATCAATGTTTTTCCATTCATTATGTCCTCCTACATTATAAGTACTTCCGCTTGCGGCATTATGATAAATCACATCTATTGCCCTGGCATGATCCTCTACCCATAGCCAGTCGCGTACGTTTTCCCCTTTCCCGTAAACCGGGATAGATTTATTGTTCTTGATATTATTAATAGCCAGCGGAATTAATTTCTCAGGGAAATGATAAGAACCATAATTATTTGAGCAATTGGAGATCACTGTATCGATTCCATAAGTATCATGATAAGATCTTACGAAATGATCAGAGCTTGCTTTTGATGCCGAATAAGGACTATGTGGGTCATAGGAAGTGGTTTCTGTGAATAAGCCATCCTCTCCAAGGCTTCCGTAAACCTCATCTGTTGAGACATGGTAAAAACGATGGGCAGAATAATCATCCTTCCATTCTTTACGTGCGGCATTTAACAGATTAACCGTTCCCACCACATTCGTCATGACAAACTCGATCGGACTGCTAATCGAGCGGTCGACATGCGATTCTGCAGCCAGATGAATGACCGAGTCTATCTGTTCATCAGCAAATAAGCGGTCTATAAAGTCGGCATCGACAATATCCCCTTTAATAAATTTATAATTCGGTTTATCTTCAATATCCTTTAAGTTCAATAAGTTACCGGCATAAGTTAATTTATCGAGATTAATGATCTGATATTGCGGATAGCTGTTTACAAATCTTCTAACCACATGAGATCCAATAAAACCTGCACCACCGGTAATCAATATTTTTTTCATTAGTAAATTATGCTTTAAATGAAGAACAAAATGGACTCTGGATATTAAAACGGATTATCCTTAAGGTATTTCTCCCAGTTCCAGGCAGAGCTCATCATATCCTGAAGGTTCAGCTGAGCTTTCCATGAAAGTTCACGTTCAGCTTTGCTGACATCCCCATAGATCTGAATAATGTCTCCCGGTCGTCTGGGTCCGATCGTATAGTTAAGTTTCTGTCCGTTGGCCTGCTCAAATGCCTGTATAACTTCCATTACAGAATTACCGCGGCCGGTTCCGATATTATAAACATCATATTGCAGAGGGTTTTCTTCAAGTTTTTTAATGGCAGCCACATGTGCTTTGGCCAGGTCAACAACATGAATATAGTCGCGGATACAGGTTCCGTCAGGGGTATTATAATCATCGCCAAAAACAATGATATTACCTCTTTTACCTATTGCAGCCTGAGTAATGAAAGGTACAAGATTCTGTGGTACTCCAATCGGAAGTTCACCAATCAAAGCTGATGCATGCGCTCCAACCGGATTAAAATACCTCAGGGCAATTACCTTCAGGTTACTATTTACCGAAGCTGTTTCAGCCAGGATCTCTTCTGCAATCTGCTTGGTATTCCCATACGGGGATTCCGCCTTCTTAACCGGAGCCAGTTCATTTACAGGCAGATTATCAGGCTCACCATAAACCGTACAACTGGATGAGAAAACAAAATTCATCTTCCGTCCTGAAGCTGATTCCAGAAGATTAATTAAAGAGTATATATTGTTCTTATAATATTTCAAAGGCTGGCTAACTGATTCGCCAACACTTTTAAATGCTGCAAAATGTATTACACCTTCAATTTCAGGATGCGCCTGAATAAATCCGAGTGTCTTTTGCTCATCACAAAGATCAAAGTTGTAAAACTCAGGCTTCATACCTGTAATTTTCTCAATCTGATTAATAATCTGCTGACTTGAATTCGAAAGATTATCAATAATTACAGGTTCGTAACCTGCATTAATTAATTCCACAACAGTATGAGAGCCGATATAGCCGGTTCCTCCTGTTACTAATATTTTTTTTGCCGGCATTATTTATTGTTATAATAGGTAAAATCTTTATGCTTGATTTCCTTTTCGGGTAAGGATCTGAAATACTCATAGGTAATTTTCAGGCCTTCTGCACGACTTACCTTTGGTTCCCAACCCAGGATTGTTCTTGCTTTTGTAATATCAGGACGTCTTTGTTTAGGATCATCAGTAGGTAAAGCCTTGTATACCATTTTTTGCTTTGTACCAGTTAATTTAATGATCTCCTCACCAAATTCATTGATTGTAATTTCATCGGGATTACCGATATTAACAGGTAAAACATAATCAGAAAACAACAATCTGTAAATACCTTCAACCAGATCGTCTACAAAGCAGAACGAGCGGGTTTGTGATCCATCCCCAAAAACGGTAAGATCTTCACCTCTTAATGCCTGGCCAATAAATGCGGGTAAAACCCGGCCATCATTCAGGCGCATTCTCGGGCCGTAAGTATTGAATATCCTGACTATTCTTGTTTCAAGTCCGTGAAAAGTATGATAAGCCATAGTCATAGCTTCCTGAAAACGTTTGGCTTCGTCATATACACCCCTTGGGCCAACCGGATTCACATTTCCCCAATATTCTTCCGGCTGAGGGTTCACTGTGGGGTCGCCATATACTTCGGAAGTAGAAGCAATCAATATTCTGGACTTTTTTGAACGGGCCAGACCCAAAAGGTTATGAATTCCCAACGATCCTACTTTAAGTGTTTGGATCGGTATTCTTAAATAATCTATAGGGCTTGCAGGTGATGCAAAATGTAAGATATAATCAAGCTCCCCAGCCACATAAACAAACTTTGAAACGTCATGATTATAAAATTCAAAGTTTTCGAGAGGAAATAAATGTTCAATGTTGCGCAGGTCTCCCGTAATCAGATTATCCATCCCGATAACATGGAAATCCTCTTTAATAAAACGGTCGCATAAATGCGAACCAAGAAATCCTGCAGCTCCGGTAATTAATATCCTCTTTCTCGACTTCATATACTTATGGTTCTGCGACCTATACTATTGTAGTAAAATCCGCAATCAATCATTTTTTGCAAATCGTATAAATTACGTCCGTCAAAAATTACCTTAGCTTTCATGAGTGAGCCGATCCTGTCAAAATCGGGAGTTCTGAATACTGACCATTCAGTAACTATAAGTAATGCATCCGCATCTTTTAACACGTCATACTGATTCTCTGTAAAAAGAATTTTATCGCCATAAATCTTTTTTACATTATTCATCGCTTCC
>JBAZHY010000023.1:7861-11463 GCA_041652175.1 Pedobacter sp. | reverse complement strand
GAGAGACCGGCTTTTTTTGCTTCTATTCCACAGGCAAGTCCGATGGGACCGGCCCCGATAATTATGATATCGTAATCTTCAGTCATTGTTATGAGTATATCAAAAACAAAACAGGCCCACCATGTGGGCCTATTTTGTAAAATTTAAAAGGATTATTTTCCGGCAGCTTTTGCATGATCAGCCAGAAACTGTGCCAGTCCGTTATCGGTTAAGGGATGTTTCATTAAAGCCGACATGGCAGCCAGTGGTCCGGTGATTACATCGGCTCCGATTTTAGCACAATTAATAATATGCATAGGGTGGCGGACAGATGCAGCCAGAATTTGAGTTTCAAATCCGTAATTATCGTAGATTAACCGAATGTCTTCAATAAGTGTTAAACCATCGGTTGATACATCATCCAGACGGCCGATAAACGGAGAAACATAAGTTGCACCAACTTTTGCAGCAAGCAGGGCTTGTCCGGCAGAGAAAACCAGTGTACAATTGGTTTTGATTCCTTTAGAACTGAAATATTTAATGGCTTTGATACCCTCAGCAATCATCGGAACTTTAACCACGATCTTAGGATCAAGAGCAGCCAGTATTTCACCTTCTTTAACCATGTTTTCAAAGTCGGTAGCAATTACTTCAGCACTTACGTCGCCATCAACCAGGGCACAGATTGCTTTGTAGTGATTAATTACATTTTCATCACCTGTGATGCCTTCTTTTGCCATAAGGCTTGGATTGGTGGTTACCCCATCTAAAATCCCTAATGCCTGAGCTTCTTTGATTTGTGCAAGGTTTGCGGTGTCTATGAAGAATTTCATTTTAATAATTTGTCTATTTGTCGATTTATTTATTTGTCAATTGGGCTTTAGTACTTGCAATAATTTTGGTGATAATTTTTTGAATAATCTTTAATTCATCAAGTAGATTCTGAATTTCGGGATAATTTATCACCTCTTTCGACAAAAGTAACCAATATTCCGTTTCATCAGCTTCTTTTGCAGAAACTTTAAATTTGTGAATAAAATCGGCTTTGCTTTCAGCGTTTTGTGCTTCTCTTGCATTCGATCCGATCGAAGTCCCCGAACGTTGCAATTGGTTTGCAAGGATATAATGTTTTTGTTCTTGTAAGAGTTTGGAGAATTTAAGGATATGAACTGCGAATTGAAATGTTTTATCAATAATCAGATTATCCTGAAGTGGAATCTTTGTTGTCATTGACAAATCGACAAATTATCTAATTGACAAATTGAAAGAAAAAAAATGGGCAAGCACCTTTTATCGCACCGCTACAACCTTCTACCCTTGCTGTGTTCCCACCCTGGGGGAGTTCAAAGGGAGCTGGTCGTAAAAGACTTGCCCGGCACAAAAGTAAGAAAAAAATGGAATTACAGTCTATATGACAATAATTTGATATTCAAAATATTAAATTGGCAATGATTTATCGATTTAATTATTAATTTTTTAATTTTGTGATTGTAAAATGAGATTTTTTAATTGAATCATAAAAATAATTATCAATTAAGTAAAGAAGCTGCATTTTTATTAATTTTAAGCCGTTTAAAAATTAAAAATTATTGATGACAAATACTGACAGCCAAACACAAGGTTTATACAACTCTTCAATGGAGCATGATGCCTGTGGAGTTGGTTTTATTGCAAATATTAAGGGCCGGAAGTCGCACCAGATTGTAAGTGATGCCCTTACTATTTTAGAAAACATGGAGCATCGCGGAGCTTGCGGATGTGATCCTGATTCAGGTGATGGTGCGGGAATATTAATACAGCTTCCTCATGAATTTCTAAAACAGGAAGCTCAGAAGCTGAATATTCATCTGGATAAACCCGGGTCATATGGCGTCGGAATGATTTTTCTTCCTAAAAAGGCAACAGTGAAAGAAGCCTGCAGAAGAGCCATATCAAAAGCTGCTGATAAACTTGGTTTACAAATACTCGGCTACAGAAAGGTGCCGATCAATACCGGAATAATAGGGGAGGCTGCATTTTCTGCCGAGCCTGATATCGAACAGTTGTTTATTGCAAAGCCTGCAAATGTCCATACTCCCGAGGATTTTGAGCGAAAATTATACGTTCTTAAGAATTATGTAACCAAACTGGTCAGGGAAACGGTATCGGGTTCTGAGAACCAGTTTTATATTTGTTCACTTTCTCAGAATATCATTATTTACAAAGGGGAATTTACCAGTAGCCAGGTCAGGATATATTTTCAGGATCTGACTAATGAAGCTCTGACTTCAGGCTTTGGTATGATTCACTCCCGTTTTTCAACTAATACATTTCCTTCATGGCGCTTAGCGCAGCCATTCAGGTTTATAGCGCATAATGGCGAGATTAATACATTGAAAGGAAACCTGAACTGGTTTTATTCAGGTATCCGTTCTTTCGCTTCTCCATATTTCAGCAAGGATGAAATGGATATGCTTTTACCGGTAATTGATAATAATCAGTCGGATTCTGCATGTCTGGATAATGTGGTTGAACTGTTATTCCATTGCGGACGTTCGCTTCCTCATGTGATGATGATGCTTATTCCTGAAGCATGGGATGGTAACGATCAGATGGATCCTGCTACCAGGGCATTCTATGAATATCATGCTACCCTGATTGAACCCTGGGATGGTCCTGCAGCGATTGCCTTTACTGACGGCCATATGATTGGAGCTACACTGGATCGTAACGGACTTCGTCCTCAGCGTTTTGTAGTGACCAGCGACGATCGTATTATTGTGGCTTCTGAGGCCGGTGTTTTGCCTTTGGATGAGTCGCTTGTAGTTAAAAAGGGACGTTTACAGCCCGGTAAAATGCTGGTTGTGGATACCGTTAAGGGAGTAATTATCGAAGATGATGAAATTAAGAAGGAAATAACCACACAGGCACCTTATGCCGACTGGCTTGAAAACTATAAAATAAAACTAGAGGATCTGGATGAGCCGCGTGTAGCATTTACTCAGTTATCTAATGAATCGACCTTTAAATATCAGCAGGTATTTGGTTACTCAAGAGAAGATATCGAAACGTTGATCAAGCCAATGGCCCTTACCGGTAAAGAAGCGGTTGGATCAATGGGGACAGATACTCCGCTGGCTGTATTCTCCGATCGTCCGCAGCATCTTGCCAATTATTTCAAGCAGTTGTTTGCGCAGGTAACCAATCCTCCGATCGATCCGATCCGTGAACGCCTGGTGATGAGTCTTGCCGGATTTATGGGTAATAACGGCAATATTCTTGATGAAGATAAAATGCATTGTCATTGTGTGGCATTGCCTCATCCGGTACTTAGCAATACCGAACTGGAAAAGATCAGAAGTATTGATACAGGTTCTTTCCAGGCAAAAACTTTACAGACTTATTTTAAAGCTGATGGTCAGTCAGGTTCATTACAAAGAGGATTGGATCGTTTATGCAGATATGCTGAAGATGCGGTTCATGATGGTTTTGAAGTATTGATACTTTCTGACCGTGCCATTGACTCTGAACATGCTCCGATTCCATCACTTCTGGCAGTTTCGGCGGTTCATCATCATCTGATTAAAAAAGGCTTGCGTGGTGCTGTCGGGATCATGGTTGAGGCAGGAGATGTTTGGGAAGTT
>JBAZHY010000023.1:0-7851 GCA_041652175.1 Pedobacter sp. | reverse complement strand
ATGTCTCATCGCATTTGGTGCAACCGCAGTAAATCCATATCTCGCCCTGGCTACTATTCGTAAACTAAAAACTGACGAGAAGCTTGATACTAATCTGGATCTTAAAGCTTTATATAAAAATTATACCAAGTCAGTAAATGATGGATTGCTGAAGATTTTCTCTAAAATGGGAATCTCTACCTTGCAGTCGTACCATGGTGCACAGATCTTTGAGATCATTGGATTGAATCAGGAGGTGATTGATAATTATTTCACCGGTGCAGTTTCAAGAATTGGCGGAATGGGATTGGATGACCTTGCTGAAGAAGCTTTACGTAAGCATTATTCAGGGTTCCGTCGTACAGGCATTGAACTGAGACTACTTCCTGAAGGAGGTGTTTATCAGTGGAAGAGAAAAGGAGAGGCTCACCTGTTTAATCCGGAAACCGTTCATTTACTGCAACATGCAACCCGTACCAATGATTACGAGGTTTATAAGAAATATGCTCAGCATATCAATAACCAGACAGATACTTTGTATACCATTCGTGGTTTGCTGGGTTTCACCCATCATCGTCAGCCTGTACCTTTAAGTGAAGTTGAGCCGGTTGAGGATATATTGAAGCGTTTCGCAACAGGCGCGATGTCATTCGGTTCTATTTCGCACGAAGCACACAGTACACTGGCAATTGCCATGAACCGTATTGGTGCAAAAAGTAATACCGGAGAGGGCGGAGAGGATGAGTTAAGATATGAGCCACTTGCAGACGGAGGTTCTATGCGTTCTGCTATTAAGCAGATTGCTTCGGGTCGATTTGGTGTAACGGCCAATTACCTGACCAATGCCGACGAGTTACAAATTAAAATGGCTCAGGGGGCTAAGCCCGGTGAGGGTGGTCAGCTTCCCGGTGATAAGGTAGATGAATGGATCGCAAAGGTTCGTCATGCAACCCCGGGAGTAGGTTTGATCTCTCCTCCGCCACACCATGATATTTATTCTATTGAGGATTTGGCACAGCTGATCTTCGATCTTAAAAATGCAAACCGTGCGGCAAGGATCAGTGTTAAACTTGTTTCTAAAGCCGGAGTAGGTACAATTGCTGCGGGTGTTGCCAAAGCTCATGCCGATGTCATCCTGATTGCAGGTTATGATGGTGGAACCGGAGCTTCTCCGCTGACATCGATCAAGCATGCCGGGTTGCCATGGGAACTTGGACTTGCAGAAGCACAGCAAACACTGGTAAAAAATAAATTAAGAAGCCGGGTTGTGCTTCAGGCCGATGGTCAGCTGAAAACAGGTAAAGATATTGCTATAGCAACCTTACTTGGTGCTGAAGAATGGGGTGTTGCTACTGCTGCCCTTGTGGCCGGTGGTTGTATCATGATGCGTAAATGTCATCTGAACACTTGTCCCGTAGGTGTTGCAACCCAGGATCCTGAACTGAGAAAACTATTCTCAGGTAAACCTGAGCATATTGTTAACTTGTTCAGATTCATTGCTGAGGAATTACGTGAGGTCATGGCTGAACTTGGTTTCAGAACCATTAATGATATGGTTGGACGTGTTCAGTTCCTTAAAATGCGTGATGATGTGGATCACTGGAAGGTTAAAAACATTGATCTTTCGAGTATCTTATATTCAATGGATAATCCATCGGGTATGACACTTTACAACAGTGAGAAACAGGATCATGGTATGGATCTGGTTTTAGATTGGCAGTTGCTTGAGAAAGCCAAACCGGCAATTGAGGATAAAACTCCTGTTTTTGCGTCTTTCGATATCAAAAATACAGATCGTACCACAGGTACTATCTTGTCGAATGAAATTACCAAGAAATACCAGTCTGCAGGTTTACCTCAGAATACTGTTAATTTTAAGTTTACAGGTTCTGCCGGACAAAGTTTCGGGGCTTTCAGTACCAAAGGAATCTCATTTGAGCTTAGCGGTGAGGCCAATGATTATGTAGGAAAGGGATTATCCGGAGCTCAACTGGTTATTTATCCATCAGAGAAAAGTAAGGTTGTTCCTCAGGAGAATATCATCATTGGAAACGTTGCACTTTACGGGGCAACTTCAGGTGAGTTATTTGTGAGAGGACAAGCCGGCGAGCGTTTTGCAGTGAGAAACTCAGGTGCTGTCGCAGTGGTGGAGGGAGTTGGAGATCATGGTTGCGAATATATGACAGGTGGCAGAGCCCTCATTTTGGGTAAGACGGGAAGGAATTTCGCTGCGGGAATGAGTGGTGGTATTGCCTGGGTTTATGATGTAGATGGTTCTTTTGCCGAAAACTGTAATACCGAAATGGTTGATCTTGATCCGCTTTCCCCACAGGATGAAGTTGAAATCAAAGCCCTGCTTAACAAGCATGTCCAGCTAACACAGAGTCAGGTTGCCGGATATATTCTCGATGATTGGGATCAGGCTTCAGCTTCATTTATTAAAGTATTCCCTAAGGAGTACAAAAGAGTATTACATCAACAACAATTACAACAGTCAGCGGGATAATGGGAAAAGTAACAGGATTTAAAGAGTTTGACAGGGAGCTTCCTAAGAAAATTGCCCCTGCAGAACGATTGGAAAATTATAAAGAGTTTGTTCAGGAATATGAACCTGAGAAGCTAAATGAACAGGCGGCAAGATGTATGAACTGTGGAGTTCCATTTTGTCATTCAGGTTGTCCGCTTGGAAATGTGATCCCTGAATTTAACGATGCAGTTTATCAGGGTAAATGGGAAGATGCTTATCTTATATTGAATTCAACCAACAATTTTCCTGAGTTTACCGGAAGGATTTGTCCTGCACCATGCGAATCGGCATGTGTTTTAGGAATAAACAAACCACCGGTTGCCATTGAGGAAATTGAGAAACATATTATTGAGATAGCTTATTCAAAAGGTTATGTAAAGCCTAACAGGCCGATTAGCCGTACCGGCAAAAATGTGGCTGTGGTTGGTTCAGGCCCTGCCGGTCTGGCTGCTGCTGTACAGTTAAACAAGGCTGGTCACACGGTAACTGTTTATGAGCGTGATGATCGTCCGGGTGGTTTATTGCGTTATGGTATTCCTGATTTCAAGCTTGAAAAAACGGTAATTGATCGCCGTATTGATATTATGGAACAGGAGGGTATTAAATTCATCTGTAATACAGAGGTAGGCGTGAAGAATGACATGAAAGCCTTTATAGATGAACATGATGCGGTGATCGTAGCCGGTGGTTCAACTATTCCGCGTAATCTGAATATTCCGGGTCGTGATTTGAAAGGTATTCATTTTGCAATGGATTTCCTGAAACAACAGAATAAGATAGTTAGCGATATTGAATTTACAGGAGAGCTGATCAGTGCTAAAAATAAGAATGTAGTGGTAATAGGTGGGGGTGATACCGGTTCTGATTGTGTCGGAACTTCCAACAGACAGCATGCCGTCTCCGTTAAACAGTTTGAGTTAATGGTTCAGCCGCCTGCAGAGCGTACTGTGAATATGCCATGGCCTACCTATCCGATGCTTCTTAAAACCACAAGTTCTCATGAAGAAGGTTGTGACCGTTTCTGGGGAATTAACACGAAAGAGTTTTTAGGTGATGCCAACGGTGAGTTAAGGGCTATTCTGGTTTCTGATGTAAGCTGGGAAATAGATGCTTCAGGCCGTCCGGTTAAATTTACTGAGAAAGAAGGTTCAGAACGGGAAATTCCTTGTCAGCTGATTCTGCTGGCTATGGGTTTTCTGCATCCTCAGCATCATGGATTAGTAAATAATTCAGGATTGGAACTGGATGCCAGAGGGAATGTGAAAGCTGATGAAAAGAACTATCAGACTAATATCAGTAAAGTTTTTGCTGCTGGTGATATGCGCCGCGGTCAGTCGCTGGTTGTTTGGGCAATCTCTGAAGGAAGGGAAGCTGCACGTAAAGCAGATGAGTTTTTGATGGGGAAAAGTAGTTTGCCGAGCAAAGACAGAATTAACGAATATGTGGGCTGATTTTTCAGCTGATTCAATACATTGTACCCCGGATTTTAATATCCGGGGTATTTTTTTATCCTAATCCTCCGCTGATCCGATTATAGTTATACCCTTCATTCCACTCTCTTTTGGGACCTAAGATCATTTTTCTTGAGGTTCTTATTTGCTGATAACCATTTTTGATCAGAAAGTTGATTCCGTGTTTATTCCCGACAGGAAATCTGAATTTGTGCTTTACCCTCATGCGCAGCTTCATCAGCTCGGTTCCGGCTTCCGGATCATTAGCCATAATTGCATTCTCAAAGAAATTCGGAAAATAAAGCCCGGCAACCTGATCTTCCTTCAGATAGAGCAGAGAGAATTTTAAGCGGTCATTTAAGATAAGTTCGCGGTTCTCACCTGATGTATTCTGATCCAGTTTAAGGATATCCCTGCGGTATTTTTCTTCATAGGGAATTACTGCAGCCGGATTACTCAGGTTTTCATTGATCAGCTCACCATCGAAATGAACATATTCAGTCTCAGTTTCAAATCCCAGTTTCCTGTAAACCGGAAATCCCATATCAGTGGCATCCAGATATATGGTTTTAATCTTTTTGGCATATGCCCGGTCAATAAGCTCTGAAGTTAGTTTTTTCCCCAGTCCCTGATTCCTGAAATCAGGATGCACGATGACATGCGCCAGCCATGCGGTATCCGGATGCCTGATGGTAGTTCCAATGGCAGCGATTCTTGAACCTTCACAAATTTTTATGGTATCGCATGAAGGAGAGGAGACGTAATAATAAAAATAGGAGCGGATATCCTCCCATCCCAATGGCTGAAGCTCATTTAAAATATCAATATCTGCACTCTGTAAATTAAGGACCTGCATTTTATTTTTGGGTTGGATTTTTCTTTCCGTTAATTAGTTTGTCTTCCATTTTCAGGATCCGCTCATTTCTGGTTTTTTCCTGTTTTGCAGATAATATCCAAACCAGATATTCTTTTTTGTTGGTATAGGACAAGGTATTGTAAAAATCAATTGCCTTTTGACTGAGTGCCTTAACTAAATATTCGGGTAAAATGATGCTGCGCTCCCGGATATTAATGTATTTGCCCAGTTCATTTTCGTTGATTGCTGAATTGCTGATTTGGGTTCTCCTGACCAGCTCTTTGCGTTTAAGTCTGATGGCTGTCCAGGTTTCATCGATTGCTGCTGAAGCGACCGGACTAAGACCGAACTCTTCCACTTCAGTCCAGGCATCGTTCATATGGATGTCTGAACTGATTTTTGATGACTTTTTAGGATAAATGATCCAGAATATAGTTCTCTCATTTAAACAGGGCATCAGCCTTTTCAGCTCTGATTGAAGGGATAATTTATTCTCAACAAACAGATGGATGGCATCAAACTGACCCTGAGCTTCCTGATGGAATGTAATACCTTCCGGAAGCGGGTCAAGCAAAGAACTGTAATTCGATGGACTCTTGACCAGCAATACCTTATTTCCGGCCTTCAGTAAAAGTTTTTCAGTTAAAGATCGGTTAGCCATTACCTGAATTATTGTTTAAGTTTTGCAAAGAAGTCCCATAGAACAATTCCTGCTGATACGACAATATTAAAGGAATGTTTAGTACCAAACTGTGGGATTTCAATACAGAGATCGATCAGTTTCATAGCCTCTTCGCTGACTCCGTTTACCTCATTACCAAAGATCAGTGCGTATTTTTCTGTCCTATTGGGTATATAATCATTAAGCATTGTACTGTTTTCAGCTTGTTCAATCGCTATGATCTGATAAGCCTCCTTTTTCAGGCTATGGATGGCTTCAGTGATATCTTTGAAGTAAATCCAGTCGATGGATTGGGTTGCCCCAAGGGCAGTTTTTTCAATCTCACGGTGCGGAGGCTGAGCCGTAATTCCGCACAAGATGATCTTTTCAATGGAGAATCCGTCAGAGGTACGAAAAATAGAGCCTATATTATGCATACTTCTGACATTGTCAAGAATCACCACGAGGGGTAATTTTTCCTGCTTTTTAAATTCTTCAATTCCTACACGTCCTAATTCCTCAGTTTTTAACTTTCGCATTTCCAAAAATAACTTCTTCATCCCTAAGAATATTATTATTTGAATTTTATTAAAGAATTTGATTAATTTTCATGCCCCCAATTATTAATCAATAATTTTTAGCGATGAACAATTTTAGATCAGAAGTATTATTCCAGCATAATGCACAGGATGTTTATCTCTATACACTTAGAAATATATGGGGAGTTGAGGTGACTGTCAGTAATTTCGGGGCAATTATTCGTTCCTTTAATGTGCCTGACCGGGATGGTATTCCAACTGATATTGTATTGGGTTATGATAAGATGGAAGCTTATCTGAAAGGAAATCAGGCTTATCTCGGAGCTATGGTAGGAAGATATGCCAATCGTATAGGGAATGCATCATTTGAGTTGGATGGAGAGCTTTACAAACTATCTTCCAATTTAACGCCCCATCAGATTCATGGAGGTGAAGAGGGTTTTGACCGAAAGGCCTGGAAACCGGTTTCGGAAGAAAATGTACCTTTTCAAAGAGTTCAGATGTCCTATCTGAGTCCTGATGGGGAGGAAGGTTTTCCGGGGAATCTGACAGTTAATGTTTGTTTTGAACTGGATGACACGAATACACTAACCATTTATACTGAAGCCAGTTCAGATAAACCTACCCCTCTTAATCTTACTCATCACGATTATTTTAATCTCAACGGAGATAATTCAATTATGGATCATCGGGTAGAGATATTTTCAGATTTTTATCTGGGCCAGGATGCGGATTATGTTGCTAACGGTGAACTTTTACCTGTTGAAGGAACGGTATATGATTTCAGGAGATCCAAACGGATCAGCGCAGATCAGGATCCTGAGGAAGGATATGATCAGTCTTTTGTAATTAATAAGGATTATTGTGCCTGGGGCAGGGCAGCAGTTGCAATATCAGATCAAAACGGAATAATGCTGGAAGTATTTACCGATGAACCTACTGTTCATTTTTATACAGGTAAATACCTTGAGGTTAAAGGGGCAAAAGACGGACGGTATTATTTGCCTTTCACCGGATTCTGTTTTGAAACGCAGCATCACACAAATGCCTTAAATATTCCCGGATTTCCATCTACTATCCTTCGTCCGGGAGAGCTTTACAGACACAAAACAAGCTACCGGATCAGTGCAGTTTAGGATGCAGAAACATATTGACTTTTACGCCATTCCCTGATTTTATTCAGGTTATTTATGGTAAAAAATCCGACTGAGGTCAGAAGGCAGATTCCTGTTATAACCCACCAGAAAAGGGAATAACCACCATAATCGATCAGAAAGGCGCCGTATATAGGGCCGATGATCTGGGCTACAGACCAGGCAATAGTATATAAACCTGCATATTCACCACGGTTACTTTCTTCTGAACGGCTGATCCAGAAGGTATTCATAAAAGGCATAGACAGCATTTCGCCGATAGTAATTAAAATGATGGAAATTAAAGCCACCCATGCTGCTGCAGGCATCAGATTAAGAATAGTATAGCTTATTGCCGCAATAATTATACCTGTTCCAATCAGGAAAAGAGGAGGTTTACGGCCTTCCAGATTACTGACTATAACCATTTCGGTTCCAACTATAATTAAACCATTCATCGCCATTAATCCTCCGATAAATTGTTCGGATAAATGCCATTCAGATTTGAAAAACACGGTTTGCAATGTAAAAAGCTGGAAAAAACAGGAAGCAAATAACGTGGTGAGCAGGATAAAGACGAGATAAAGCTTATCCCTGTAAGCTGAAAGAATAAGCGGCTTTTCATGCTCATGTTTTTCTGTCTTTTGCTTTTTAACTACCGGTAATAGTTTCATGAGTAATATCGCAGACAGGAAAATGGTAGCC
>JBAZHY010000022.1:0-11563 GCA_041652175.1 Pedobacter sp. | reverse complement strand
TTATTTAACTATATTTTTATTCTACTCGAAATCGTTTTTGTTAATGATATATTCATCAATGGCTAACAATGTGAAAAGCATTTTTATTCAGTGGAAAATATTTAGTTCGGATTGGTGATATATTTGATTAGCAAATTCACATTTTTCATATACTCCTGTGTTGAAATATATTGCTGTTCAGAAGTATCTCTGATCTGTGCCCCCCCTTCCGTGCTTAAGGGAGCCGTATTAGTTTCCACTCCCGTAGCAGATATAGAATATGGCCTGCTTATCCATTCATGTTTGATTAGCCAACGGTGTTGAGCATCGAGAGAATTTATAATCCCACGTACTTCCGATTCGTTTGGCGTTTTAACAGTCGTACCATGATCATAATCAAAAAACTCCTGAGGTAATTTATTACCCCGGGAACCAGCACCCTTTAGAGGTGAGTTTTTTACGACTTCTTCTGGTGAAAGTTCATTAATTCTTTTGTATTCTTCTTTCAAAATTTTTATGCTCCTTTCAAAATTTCCCTTGGAACCATAATGTAATAATGGATTATCATCTTTATAATCTATATAATATGCACCAGAATTAACACCAGTACCTTTCCTATGTGCAAAAAGTGGTCTGTTTGTACCCAACTCTACAAAAACTGGGTGGGTGTATTTACCATCACAATTCATATCCTTTGTTAAACGGGTGCTTTCCAACCATTGAAAAGCATCAGGAATACGGGCAAGAAATTTACGATCACCAGTATATTCATAAAAGCGCATTAGTAAACCAATCTGGCGTATAGTCTGGCCAGGCATAAGTGCAGACGGTTCATACTTCCTTCCATGTGCAGGTTTGATGTCCATATCATATATTTCAGCCCAACCGCCTTGTGGATTTCCCTGTTGGGTAATTAATGAGAAATTCATTCCCCTTTGAATAGGATCCAATAAACGTTCATCACCCAAGGTGATATAACATTGGATCAGGAATTCCATATTTTCCCAGGTTAAATCATCGTTAAAGGTATAATTTGATGAGTAATCCTTTAATTCCATACTAACCGGATAACGTTGGGGCCATCCACCAAGTGGATACTGGCTTTTAATAAAATGTTGAATAGTTTTATCTAAAGCCGGTTTAAATTTAGAGTCAAGCTTTTCAAGGTAAATCCGCAAAAGAAATCTGGCTGCGCTGGTTGTAGTCTCATTTTTAAAGGTTGAAGTGCCATAATAATGATTATACTCATCCCAGCCCCATGCATTTTTACCTATAGTATTGTACCACTTTTTCAAAGATGGGACACCGGCAAAATCAATGATATAATCCCAACCTCCTGATTGATGTTGCCCCCATATTAATGCCTGAGCTACCTTTTCAGCAGACTGATAATAGTATTCATCACCTGTAGCATTATAAGAGTCCAAAAACACGTCGCCCATCTTCGGTGTAATTCCATAAGTAAGCATAATTTGTGTGTCAAAAGCCTCCATTTCTGCCCAACGGCGAGAGAAGTCGGGGAGATAATGACTAACATATCCACCATTAGTACTTACTTTTTCGACCATGAATTTTGTAGCATTCAACATAGCCTGCCTGGCTTCAAAACTAAGACTCTTTTTTTGTGCTAATAAAGTGGAGATTGAAAATGAAAAATAAAATAGTACACTTAAGATTATTTTCACAGTGCCTATAATACTATTATCTCTTCTTGGTAAATGAATGTAATAAACAATTAATGATTGTATTGCGATACGTCTCATAAGTATCTTTAATTAGATGATAAAAACTTCTCATATTCCCAATCGGGATACATGTATAATTAATTAAACCTGCTTCGGGCAATTATTGTCCAAATATTACAACACTTTTTCTCAAATTAATATGAGGCCGATTCAGTTATCAATTTAGGTCATAACCCAATAAGAATTGATCTTATAACAGATAATAGATTGAAGAATATCTCTAGTTCCCCATAACCACGTTTAGGAATGCAGTGTATTCCACCCAATTAAGGAGTCCTTCATGAGGAAATAACTTGAAATGTCTGAAGCAAACTGAGTATTATCTATTTTATAATTAGTTTAACTAAACCCAAAGGAATTGGGAAAAGCTCCCTCCAATTCCTTTGGGTTTTCTCAGTTAAGCAATCTTTTGTTAATTTTTATCCCACCAGAGTGGAGTTGCTCCATTATCCGGACCACCTAACAATTTAACAGCTTCTGTCACTGCAGGACCATTCCTACTTTTATCGTATTCAAGAAAAGGAATACGACGAATAAATTTAGTTTCGGGTATATCCGGGTTATCTGAATGAACAACAAAATATCTTTTAGGATAACCTGATCTTCTAACTTCAGCCCATGCCTCATGGCCGTCAGGAAATAAAGCCAACCATTTCTGAGTCCCAATCTGTTCTCTTTGTTTAACAGGATCTGCAGAAAACTTAACCGGAATATCAGTCAATGCCGGTGTATTAAAATATCCACCTGGTGCGCTTGGAAGATTGGTGCTATTAATGTAGGCATTGATAATACCAACATCTGTGATACCATTTGTACGCATAGACATTTCAATTCCTTTTGCATAAAGGTCTTGGGCAGTACCACCCATATTCCAACCATTTACTGCACCTTCGGCACGAAGCAAATACGCCTCACCTGAACGGATCACCGACATTGGCTCTTTACCCATATTTGGTGGAGTAAAGCGCTCTGCAACATTTGAGGCATTTCTATAATCATTTTCAGGTAAGGTTTGCTCTGCAGGAGTCATTCCATTTCTTATCCCACGGTACTTATTGTCGTTAACAGCGGGTTGAAAATAAGTGCTTAATCTAGGATCACCATAACCGATTAATATACTTTCCATAGTGGTGCTCATTCTAAACTCATTCCATTGAGTAATACGACCTAAGCCATTGGGGCGATCTGTTGTTGTCTTGAGATATCCGTCATCGGCAACATCCAGCATAACTCCATCATTTACAGCAGCTTCAGCTTCTTGCTTAGCTTTTGCTGGCTCTACCTTAGATATTCGTAATGCTAAACGCAAACGCAGAGTATTAGCAAACTTCAACCATTTAGCATTATTTCCACCATAGATTACATCTTGCGAACCATAACTCGGTTGTGCCATATTACTCTTTAAGTCTGCACTTGCTTCGGCAAGCTCCTTTAAAAGATCATAATAGATATCCTTCTGAGAGTCGTAAGGAACAGAATCATCACTAATTCCAATCTTTGAGTATGGAATAGGACCATAATAATCGGTAGAACGGTGTATAACAAAAACTTTCCAGATGCGGGCAATAGCATTTAGAGCCTTAGTTTCGGGAGTATTTGTCTCCTTAATTATCGTAGATATTGCAGGCATAGTACTCACATAAGTACTAATCCATTGATACTTTAACCATTGTTGAACTATACTGAACCTATCCGTTGCAAAAGCAGTTTGGGTGATCGCAAAATACTGTGCATACAAATCGGCGTATAAATTCTGAGCCTGTTGATAATCGACACCTGGCCCAACATTCATAGTGGCATATTGAGCACTGGTAAACAGTCCTTTTACATCTGAAGGATTTAACGATGTAAGTTTTGTTTTGTCAATGTTTCTTTCCTCAAATTCCTTAGTACATCCACTTAATATAAATGTGGAGAAAAAAAATAAAAGAATGCCTGACAGGAAATATATTTTTTTATAATTATTCATCATGTTATCTTTTAATGATTATAAAATATATGAATACTAACATTCTATAATTTAAAAACCTACTTGTAGGTTAAATCCATAAGAACGGGTAAATGGCATTGCGTCATAAGCTCCTTCTGTACCACCTCTACCACTTGAAATATCCGGATCAAATGGTGTTGATTTTTGAAAGAAGAAAAGATTTCTGCCTATTAAGGATAGAGAGGCATTTTTAATATAACTCGTATTCTTCAATAGTTTAGATGGTATTTTATAATTCAGTGATACTTCTCTTAAGCGCATATTTGTTCCGGAATAAGAATACTCCTCACTAGTAGGATACCGATCTCCTATCGCACTGAAATATTGTTGTGAAGTAATTGACTTTGTATTCTTGCTTCCATCCTTTAAATAAGCATCAAGGACAATTCCACCTTCACGACCCCAAAGCGATCTTTCTGAATGTCCAGCTGCATCAATCAATGGTTGTCTGCCTGACAGAATTGTTCCTCCATTTCTATAATCAATTAAGAATCTTAGAGAAACATTATTATAATTCAGATTATTTGTTAATCCTGCCATAAAATCAGGATTAGCATTTCCGGCATATACATTCTTCGATGAAGTTAACAGGGGACGTCCCTGATCATCAACTAACTTTCTTCCTTGGGCATCTCTTTGCCAGCCTTTAACATACATTGTTCCAAAAGCCTTCCCTGTCTCCACCATTTTGGTGGCCATTCCATCGTCCTGAATAATTACTGAGGTCATTTGATCGGTAATTCTAACCACCTTATTATTATTCTTAGAATAATTTAACATAGTCTCCCATGAAAATTTTCCAGCCTTTATCGGCGTTGCACTTAACATGACCTCTACCCCATCATTTTCAATCAGGCCGGCATTTATATACTTTTGATCAAATAAAGTCGCGGTAGGAACTCCTATAAGAAGCAATTGATTTGTTGTTTTTGTTTTGTAATATGTCAAATCAAAACCCAAGCGATTATTAAAAAATCTCCAATCCAAACCAGCTTCAAAAGAAGTTGTCAATTCGGGTTTATAATTACCAGGAGACTTAATAGTTGGGGTAATTATACCACCTCCGGAACTCACAACATAATACTCTTGTCCCAGATATGCATTCCCTCCGAATCCCGATTCAGCTGACGATAATCTGGCCTTACCATAAGATATCCAGGAAGGCAATTTTACCATATCAGATATGATTGCAGTTAATCCGATAGAAGGATAGAAAACAGATTCATCTCCTTTGGGAAGTGCAGAAGACCAGTCATTTCTACCGGTTACATCCAAATACAAATAATCTTTATAAGCTAATGTTAATGAAGAATATAAAGATTGAATCAAAGGACTCTGAGAATAAGAATTAACTAACTGTGGTGCTTTAGCATTACTCATATAAAAGAAATTCTGCTTAAACAATCCATTTGCATTACTAGTTGTACCCCTGCTTGTACTCCCTGACACATACGCTCCAAAATGTCCAGACAAATTAAAATTCTTTGTTAAATCATGTTTAAAAGTTAATAATGCATCTGCATTTGAACCGGAAGAACTATTTTCTCCCATGCTATAATTGGAACCAACTAAACTCCAATATGAATCACTATAGGTTTTGTTATCATTGCGTGAAAATGTCTGATTTACATTACCGCGTACCTGCAATGATATCCAACTATTAAAGTCATACTTTGCTGAAAACAAACCCGTCAAGCGATTTGTAGTGTTAGCAACTGTATTCCTATACATATAGTAATAAGGATTTCCCTGAATAGAAGATCCTGCTTTCCAATAACTCTGTCTTGGATTCCCTAAAGCATCAATGTATTCATATTTTTTCATCTCGCTCAGCGGAATAGAAACCGGAGTGAGATAAATAGAAATACCAGTATATTGTACCGGATCGTTATCTATACTCTGATTGTTATAGGTAAGCTTTGTGTCAAAGGATAATTTCTTGGAGATATTATTAGTTACTCTTAATGTAAGATTATGACGAGTCAAATCATTGTTCTCTAATATTCCTTGTGCTTTGATATTACCATAAGAAAAGTATGTCTGCATTTTTTCTCCACCCCCTGAAACACTCAAAGAATTATTAAGTGTTGTTCCAGTCCTAAAAAACTCGTTAAAACGATCTTTTTGCGCTTGTAATGGTACAGAACTTCCATTCCATAAGGTTACATTTTGTCCAGTCATTTTAGGACCATAACTATGTTCAGAATTAGCATTATAAACTCCTGCATCACCCTGCCCATATTCATATTGAAAATCACTTAAAACGTCGGCTTGATCAAAAAGAAGCCCTCCATTAAACTGAATAGAAGTTGTACCTGCTTTACCTTTTTTTGTAGTGATAAGTATTACCCCGTTTTGACCTGAACTACCATATAAAGCAGCTGCTGCTGCACCTTTTAATACTGTTATGCTTTCTATATTGTCTCCGTCTTCCATACCTATACCGCCAGGTACTCCATCAGTTACGTATAAAGGAGCATTATTCCCAGTAATTGACCGGTTTCCACGAAGTAAGACTGTTGAACCGGCACCTACTGCACCTGAACCACTTCTTGTTATGGTCAAACCTGAAATTTTTCCCTGAAGGCCATTAATAACAGTTGTGCCAGTAGCTTTCGTTAATTCTTCGCTGTCAACCTTCTGTGCAGAATAAGTTAACGATTTGGCCTCACGAGAAATACCAAGAGCCGTTACTACTACTTCATTCAATGCAGTATTAGCAACACTGAGCTGAACATTTACAGTTGTTCGCCCATTTAAAGGAACTTCTTGAGTTTCAAATCCAATATATGTAAATACCAAAATAGAATTACTCTCGGTTATATCTAAAACATAGTTACCATCCAAATCTGAAGTTGTTCCAAGATTAGTTCCTTTTACTTTAACGCTCACTCCAGGTAAACTCTCTCCTTTTACATCAGTAACCTTACCCTTAATTACAATTTTTGACTCTGAACTTGAACTATTTGAGAGTTTAATAACAATAATCCCGTCTACAACTTCGAATGTTAAAGGCTGATTAATTAAAATCTGATCCATAACACTTTCAATTGTTCCATCAGTAATTTTCACATTTACTTTCTGATCAAGTTTAACCTGATCCAAACGATAAAAAATAGAGTACTTGCTATTCTTTTCTATCTGTTTAAACATTTGTTTAACAGTAGTGTTGGTTTCGTTAAAATTGAAGGATTGGGAATGAACTTCAGCACGGAGTTGGAAAATTGCTGCTAAAGTAAAAAGTACTATTAATTTCATAGCCCGGATGGTTTTTCGTCTTAGTCGACAGACGAATTCTGCATTTTGATAGAGAATTTTCATAAATTTGTATGTTTTTAGTTAATACTGGCTTCCCAAAGCAATGGGTATTAGCTACTACTGAACAACCGGCAGTGTTAGCGCACTTCCGGTTTTTTTTTATTTTTCCTTACATCATAGGCTTCAATTATTTAAGTTATCACTCTTTTGAATAGTAATGACTCTACCCTTAATAGAGTAGTCAATGTCAGTGGTTTCCTTCATTATTTTTAATGCTTTCTCAACATCATGGATATTTCGAAAGCTTCCTGTATATTCATAATTAGACAGCTCAGAGCCATTCAAGATAATTTCAACATCATATCTCCTTTCCATAATTTTCATTATTTCATGAAAAGACTTCCCCTCAAAAACGAGCAGATCTTCTGTCCAACCTGTATACTCTTCCAGTTGAGAAGGTGCCAGTTTCTGAACCTTTACTTCTACTATGTTGGACAATTCTTTGTCTGAGAGATTCTGAACCTTTTCTGATGAAGCATAGTTCAGCTTAAATACCTGCTGTTTTTTAACTGACACCTTTTGAGGCTTATCTGAATCAATGTTCAGATTACCTTCAATCAGAACTTCTCCTTCAAGCACCATAGTTTCAAATGAAAGATCATCGGAATATGCTTTCACGTTAAATATTGTTCCTATATCACGAATGGTATAACTACTTGTATTAACAATAAAGGGAACCTTACCTTTGGCAATATCAAAATAAGCCTCACCATTTAAATACACTGTTCTTAGCTTTGATCCGAAGTCATTATTATATTTTAATGTACTTCCGGCATTTACAGAGACTTTAGTCCCATCGGGAAGAACTAACCTCTTTAGCATCCCTTTAGGCACACTGATTTCGGTATATGACGGCTCAGATGATAAATCAAATCTGAGTGATTTTACACTGAAGAAGTAAAGTGAGAATGCCAGGAAAATTATGAGTACCGCAGCTACTGATAAAGTCCGCCGATTCAAGCGTCTTATCCTTCCGGCAACAGAATTATTCGAATCTGCTTCTTTCATGAATTCAGCAAACGCCTTCTCTGAATCAATATATCCTATCTTATAATGCAGTGATTTCTGCCAGGATTCATATACCTGTATATAAAATTCCTCATGAATCTTACTTGTACGAATTAAATACTTAGCCAGGGCTGTTTCTTCATCATTTGCCTGCCTGGTTACGTACTTAACAATTAAAATTTTATCTATCTCTTTCATGCTTTGTATCTTAAAGACAATTATTTATAGCCTTACCCCCAATAGATATTAAATTATTGTTAGAATTTTATTACTTAAAGTAAAAGTTCTTTTGATCCTGATGGATAGATTAAGCAAATTGCCTTGTGGTCTTATTGAATTGCACAGATAAGAAGACTAATCGCATATCCCAGACTTTTACGCAGTTTTTCGATAGCTATTGTAATATGTCTTTCGACAGTATTCTGTGAAATATTCAGTTTTTCGGCAATCTCTTTATTTTTAAGGTATTCAAACCGGCTCATCTCAAAAACCAGTTTACATTTTTCGGGAAGTGTATCTATTGCCTTTCTGATCTGTTCAGCCAGCTCTTTTTCATGGTATGGATTAGTATCATGTTCAGGCATCTCATCAAAAAGTTTGTTCCTTAACATGTAATCAACGTACTCATTTTCAACCCTCTGATGTTTAAGATGATTCAAACATTTATTCTGAACCATCTTATATAAATAAACGGTAATAGAAGTTCTGATTTGCAGAGCACCTCGCCTCTCCCACAAATTAGTTAGTGATTCTGAAGCGATTTCTTTGGAGGTATCAATATCATTCAAAAACTTATTTGCATAAAAGGTAAGTCTGACGTAATGAGATTTGAATATGGCTTCAAATTCATGGATATCTACATCCCAAAAAACACCTTCTGAAGTACTATCATTCATAATTTCACTTGCAACAGATGTTTTCCATTAAACCACAACAATTAACTTAAATCCGACGAGAACAAATCAAACCTGATATAATATATAAATCCTTTGAATTACTATAATCCCATCATGGACTAAAAAAAAACTCCGGCAAAGTTTTAATTTACCGGAGAAAAATATTTTCTATTTTGAAAATAAGGAATTTGTATTCAATATAAAAATGTGATATTGAATAAAAGTAAACAGGTATGGTTATTATATACCTTTTATTATCCCGTATTCCAGCCCTCTCAACTCAGCCAGGCCTCTCAATCTGCCAATCGCCGAATACCCCGGATTGGTTTTCTTCTTCAGATCATCCAGCATCTGGTGTCCATGATCCGGTCTCATCGGAATGGAAACATTTCTTGCTTTCGATATTTTTACGAGTTGCTTAACCACTGCATACATATCCACATCACCATCCAGATGATTATCTTCATAAAAATCACCCAGCTCATTTCTTCGTGTACTTCGCAGATGAATGAAATTGATACGATCAGCAAACAGTTCAATCATTGCCGGCAAATCATTATCCTGACGAACACCGAATGAACCTGTACAGAAACAAAGTCCGTTAGAAAGTGAAGGAACAGCTGTAATCAACTTATTGATATCATCTGCCGTGCTAACCACCCTGGGAAGCCCGAGTATAGCATATGGAGGATCATCCGGGTGAATGACCATCTTCACTCCTGATTCATCAGCTACCGGAATAATTTCGGATAGAAAATAGATCAAATTCTGGCGAAGTCGTTCTGCATTGATTCCTTTATAGGTATCCAAAGCCTGCTGAAACTGCTCTATGGTGAAACTCTCCTCGCTTCCGGGCAAGCCGGCAATAATATTCCGGGTAAGCTGATGTTTATCCTGATCACTCATATCCCCGAACCGAGCTCTGGCACGTTCTATTTCCTCAGAAGTATAGTCAGATTCCGAACCAGGACGTTTTAATATAAATAAGTCAAAAGCCATAAACGCAGCTTTTTCAAAGCGCAATGCCTTTGAACCATCTTCAACGGTATAAGCCAGATCTGTTCTGGTCCAATCCAGAACAGGCATAAAATTATAAGTAATACATTTTATACCGCAATCCGCTAAATTCCTGATGCTTTGCTTATAGTTTTCAATGTATTTAAGGTAAGATCCTGTTTGGGTTTTAATATTTTCATGTACCGGAACGCTTTCCACAACGCTCCAGATCATTCCTGCATTCTGAATTTCAATGCATCTCTTTTCAATCTCTTCCACAGTCCAAACCTCACCATTAGGGATATGGTGTAATGCACTAACAATCCCTGAACAACCCGCCTGACGAATATCAGAAAGACTTACAGGATCGTTTGGGCCATACCAGCGCATCGTTTGCTGCATGGCAAAAGCATCGTCAATTTTATGAATCATACCCATTAAACTCCCCCAAAGATTGAAAACCCACCATCTACACAAATCATCGATCCGGTAACAAATTTGGACGCATCACTTAGTAACCATACTAAAGCACCCTGCAATTCATCTGGATGACCAAATCGTTTAAACGGCGTATTTCTGATTACCTTTTCACCACGTTCTGTAAAAGTCCCGTCCGGATTGGTAAGCAAATTCCTGTTCTGCTCAGTTAAGAAGAAACCGGGAGCCAAAGCATTCATACGAATACGGTCGCCATAACGGTTAGCCAACTCCACCGCAAACCATTGATTATAGCAATCAACAGCAGCTTTACCCATATTATAGCCTAACACACGGGTAATTGCCCTCTTGGAATTCATGGATGAAATATTAACTATACTTCCCTTTTCTACTGTATTAACTATGGCTTCACCAAAAATCTGTGTAGGTATTAAGGTTCCCCAGGTATTCAGATCCATTACGCGTTTCATGCCTTCCAGATTCATCTTGAAGATATCATCGCCCGGTAATAAAACCCCATGCGGCTGATTTCCTCCGGCCCCATTGACCAATCCATCGATCCGGCCAAAAGTATCCAGAACTTTATTTTTTGCATCAATCAGCTTAGCTTCATCCATCGCATCAGCAATAAGGGCGACAGCACGGCCTCCGTTTTTATTGATTGCATCAGCCCGTTCATTGGCAACTTCTTTATTTCTGCCTAAAATACCAACTGCACCTCCGGCTTTTACAATTCCGTTTATAAATGAATTACCCAGAATACCGGTGCCTCCTGTAACTATTATTACTTTATCTTTTAATGAGAATTCTTCCATTTTTTGTGTTATCTGTTGCCTGTTATCTGTTGTCTGAATAAGTAATTTTTAATTCTTAATTCTTAATTCTTAATTCTTAATTCTTAATTCTTAATTTTTAATTGATTATAACATACAAACCTATCAATTAATTTTAATTAGCCCTTCGCCTTCAGCAATCTGCAACGAAACTTGCTTTTTAGCATTGTCATAAGTAAAGTTGCTAACTGGCTTACCATTCAGCAATACTGTTTTAGGTTTGGAAGCAGAAGTAATATTCAACTTAGCAGATGTATTAGTACCATATTTAATTCCATCTGAAGAAATCTCCAGACTCAACGGACTACTTGAACTTATTACTTTTGAACCATCCTTACCTCTGAAGTTTGAAACAAGCGC
>JBAZHY010000021.1:0-11821 GCA_041652175.1 Pedobacter sp. | reverse complement strand
GAGAAAATGCTGAAGAAGATCCGAAAGGCTCTTCTTGAAAAACGCGATAACCCTTACCCTAATTTAGAAGACACTCCACTTTACGAAGAGTATAACGATCATCTGGATATCCTGTTTGCAGAGCAGTTCATGGCTGTAGCCGGAAATTTTGTTTTTTGTGAGAACGATATTCAACTGATAGAAAATCTGCTGCAACTGGCTGAAGAAAAAGGCTGGCGCAAGATCTATTGTTGGGAACCGGAATTACAGAAATTGCTAAGCACCTACGAATTTCCCTTTTACAGCACCGACACAGACTTTTTAAATGCTGATGTTGGAATTACAGCCTGCGAATCACTTATTGCCAGAAATGGCAGTATAATGGTATCAAATGGCACAGAAGCCGGTAGAAGGTTAAGCATTTATCCTCATGTACATATTGTAATAGCGTACACCTCTCAACTGGTACTTGATCTTAAAGATGCTTTTAAGCTTTTAAAAGAAAAGTATGGTGAAAATCTTCCAAGTATGATTTCAAACATTACCGGACCAAGCCGTACTGCCGATATTGAAAAAACACTTGTTCTTGGTGCTCATGGTCCAAAAGAACTTTATGTGTTTTTATTGGAATAATCAGGAGTGAAGGTCTAAAATAAGGCTAGTCAGATATTACTGATCATTTTTATCTGAAGATTGTGTACCTCTGACTCTTCGATACAAACTAAAACCGAATGGGCCATGTATCCTGCACAAATAATGTCTACATTATATTTCCCGGGAAACAGGTTACTTAAACCAACCTTACCTTCATGATCGCATACAGCTGTTAATCCGATACTGTCAATACTGATCATAGCATTACTAGCCGGACATCCTCTTTCAGCACAAACTATATGAAGATCAAGTACTCCCTTTAAAGAGCAGGTTTTAGTCTTTGCTTTTTCTAAAATTAAGTTGGAGTTAGAAAGTAAATTTCTATCATCTAAAACTTCAGAGTGGTAATTGTTATTATGCATTATTTCCAATTTCGCCAGATTAAAAAATATTGAATGCTCCATAAAGTATATCAAATATACGTTAGACGAAGCAATTCGCATTCTTGATACACTAAACAAATTTGAGGCCAATATAAATTTCAAATTTCCGGAAATAAATTGAACCAATTATTTATGACATATTCAAAAATACTAAATATTTTAGTATTTTTGAATATGTCATTTGTACAGAATAAGGATTTTTTTAAGGGTAGAGGTGCCCAGATAAATACGCATAATAAATTTTCAAAATCAGATTATGTTGTTGAACATCCGGAAGGTATAGATGAGCTAATGCTTCAAAACAGCAATACACAAATTTATGAAGAATATCCCAAAAATATAGTCAGTATATCTAAAAGCAAGGATTTACCCTTTCTGCACTCCATAAATCCATATCAGGGTTGTGAGCATGGATGCATCTATTGTTATGCAAGAAATGCACATGAATATTACGGCTTCAGTGCCGGTCTCGATTTCGAAAGAAAAATTATTGTGAAAAGGGAGGCAGCCGGCTTGCTGGAAAAATATTTGAATAAACCGGGATATAATCCTTCTGTGATTATGTTGTCAGGTAATACGGATTGTTATCAGCCTATAGAACGTAAACTGAAAATCACCAGATCACTTCTCGAAATATTTTTGAAGTATAAACATCCGGTAAGTATAATCAGTAAAAACAATCTTATGCTTAGGGATATGGATATTCTGAGAGAGCTTGCCGCTCTTGATTTAATTCATATATCGATAACCCTCAACTCCCTTAATGAAAGTCTGAGACAAAAAATGGAACCCAGAACTGTAACCGGTCAGAGCAGGATAGAACTGATCAGAAGACTCAGTGAAGAGAATATTCCCGTCAGACTGATGTTTGCACCAATTATTCCGGGTTTAAATAGTGATGAGATACCAGAAATAATCAAAGCAGCAGCAGATGCCGGAGCAGCAGATGCCGCATTTACCCTGGTACGACTGAATGGCGCTATAGCCGAGATTTTTACAGACTGGATAATTAAATCCTTTCCGGACAGGACTGAGAAAGTATTAAGCCTGATTGCGCAGTGCCATGATGGACAACTCAATGACAGTCGATGGGGGAAACGAATATCGGGGGATGGAAGGGTAGCCGAAAGTATTCACAAACTATTCAAAATATCTGTTAAGAAATATATGAATGGGCGGAAGATGCGCGAATTTAACTTTAATCATTTTAATCAGGCTTGTGGTAAACAACTGAATTTATTTTAGCCTTTTACTTTTTTTAAAAAGAATATGTACCTTTAATACAGTGAACCAAAATAGTATCCAGTATAATTTCTTTTAATGAGCACTATTATCAAGTCTGTAATTACAGGGACAGGAAGTTTTGTACCCGAAAATATTATTCCGAATAAAGACTTTTTAGAACATCGCTTTTATGAAAAAAATGGAGAGCCCATTTTGCGTGAAAATGAAGAGATAATAGAAAAATTTAAAGATATCACAGAAATCGAGGAGCGTCGTTATGCAAATAAGGAACACGGTGCCTCAGATTTAGGCTATTTTGCAGGAAAAGCTGCAATTGATAATTCGGGTATTGATCCTGAATCTTTGGATTATATTATTGTCGCACATAATTTCGGCGATATTGCTCCTGATAGTACCCGCGCTGATGTTTTACCTGCTTTAGCATCACGAATTAAACATAAACTTGGGATCAGAAACCCCGACTGTGTAGCTTACGACCTACCCTTTGGATGCCCGGGTTGGCTTCAGGGAATGATACAGGCTGACTATTTTATCCGTTCGGGTGATGCAAAACGCATTCTGGTTATTGGAACTGAAACTCTGTCGAGAGTTACTGATCCACATGACAGAGACAGCATGATATATTCTGATGGCGCAGGTGCCTGTATTCTTGAAGGAAAAGAAAATAGCAATGAGGGCATTTTAGCTCACAAAACCCAAACCCATACCTCGGAGGAAGCCTATTATTTATATTCAGGTAAATCCAGTAATCCGGATCTAATCTCTGATGAAAAATTCATCAAAATGGATGGACGTAAGATCTATGAATATGCACTTAAAAATGTCCCTCTGGTAATTCAACAGGCTATTGAAAAATCAGGCAGCTCTATTACTGACATAAAAAAGGTATTGGTTCATCAGGCGAACGGAAAAATGGATGAAGCAATTCTTAAAAGACTATTTAAGCTATATGGCCTAAAAGATATTCCTTCAGATGTAATGCCTATGACCATTTCTGAATTTGGAAACAGCTCTGTAGCAACAGTTCCGACGCTTCTCGACTTGATCCTGAAGAACAAAATGAAGGGCCATCAGATCAAAAAAGGCGATAGGGTAGTATTTGCTTCTGTAGGTGCCGGAATGAACATTAACGCAATGGTTTATCAGTTTTAATCCCTGAAATCTAATTTTCAATTCGCTTTAGGCCTTCTTTAGCCTTGTGTTCGATACTGCTCTCGAAATCATGGTTCTTCATATTTATTGCAGTATTATAGCAGACCTTTGCCTTACTCATATTCTTTACTTTCTCATAAATAATTCCGGACCAAAGAGCAGCGTTTGCCGCAAAAGAATAAGGTTCATTTTTACCAAGTTCAATTGCCTTCTGATAGTATCTTAATGCCTGTTCTTCTCTTGAACTAAGATCGTAGATACGGCCTAACCGATAATTAAATTCAATCTTATCCCTTAACAGCCTGAAATCCTCTGTACCCTTTCCGGATAACTGTGAAAGAGCTCTTTCATAATTACCACCGTCAGACAGTAATCTGGCTTTAAGTAAACTAATATCCGGGGCCGGATAATTTACTTCCCGTATCGCCTGCTCATCTCTCCAATCCATTGTATAACCCTTCTCCTTTACTGCATCAGTATAACTATAATAAGCCTTTGTATTAGATCTCAGTAATTCAAGCCAGGCAAGACGCAGATAAGAATCCTTAATTAAATTTACGCCTCTATAACTCTTTAAATAATTGTTAAAACTTAAAGTGGCAGAAGGATCAAGGTTTTGCATTTTTGCCATTCCGGTCAAATAATCAAGATAAGGATAGCTTTGATAATATGGCTCTGTAGGCCTCTTACTCAATTCTTCGAGTGTTCTTTTGCTATTCCCCGATTTTAATGTGGCATAGGCCCTGACATAAGTCCTGAGTAAACTTTCCCTGTCCATGCCCTCGGTATTTTTAATAATCTTCACATAATTTTCCGGGTCAGTAACAATATCCGTTTGAATAATAGAGAGGTAAAATACGGTCTCATCATAAAAATAAGAATATTGCGAACCGGGTAGCTTTTCAACCAGATCTTCCATCATCCTGACCCCCATTCTGGAATCACCCCGAATTCCAAATAATTTTTTCAGCCCGTCGGGTAATTTACCCAGTGCAGCATTGATCATACCCAGACCCTTTTGATTAGGAAGAAAATCAGGAAACTTTCTGGCATTTTCCTTCAATAGGCTATAAGCTCTGTTTATTTCGATGGCTGCTGTAAAATACTCCTTCGCCCTACCCCGGCATATTGCAAGTTGAAGGTTTATTTCAGCCAATGAATAAAGATAATACGGCGAACTTTTATCATCTTTTTCTATCCTTTTTAAGATCAGATTCTTACTTTCTTTAAAACGCTCAAAATCCGATGTACTTTCGGTGGTCATCAAATTAAAATAGTGTATATAATTATCCAGAAGATAAGGGATCGCATTACTTGGATTCTTTCGTTTTTCAGCATTGATAAGTACACGGGCAGTACTCAGTTTCAAAGACATTATATTCTCATAAGCTTTGATACAATTGGCATTGAAATCAAAGTTGGCAAAGGATACCTTACTCCAAAGTATGAAACCAACAATAATCAACAATCTGAATTTTATCATATTCAAAAATAAAGTATTAAGGCATAAAAAAAGCGGTCAGAAAATTCTGACCGCTTTTTTTATGTTTTTAAAAACAGTTAGACAGTCGGGTTTTCTTCTAAAGCAAAACCTTCGTCAACAAGAATCCGGCCACAATGTTCGCATACGATAATACGCTTACGCTGACGGATGTCCAATTGTCTTTGTGGTGGGATCTGGTTGAAACAGCCGGAGCATGAATCACGCTGAATAGTTACAACAGCCAATCCGTTTTTAGCATTTTTTCGAAGACGGTGATATGCAGTTAACAAACGCTCATCAATGTTCATTTCTGCTGCCTCAGCTTTTTCCAGAATACCGGCTTCTTCCTTTTGGGTTTCTGCAGTGATGGTATCCAGCTCAGCTTTCTTCAGATTAAGATCATTCTTACGTTCAGTAATATTTGCTAATGCCTTTTCGTAAATTTCTGTCTTGTTCTGAATTTCAAATGAATACTCTTTAATTTTTTTCTCAGAAACCTGAACTTCTAAACCCTGAATTTCAATCTCTTTCGAAATCGCATCATATTCACGGTTATTTTTTACTTCATTCAACTGAGCTTCATATTTCTTGGTGGCAGCTAAAGCCTCCTTTATCATATTCTTGCGGGTTACAATAGAATCCTCAAGTTCATCAAGCTCTGCTTTGATTTTCTGAATACGGGTCTCTAAACCTGCTACTTCATCTTCAAGGTCAGCAACTTCCATTGGAAGTTCCCCTCTTGTCTGACGGATCTTATCGATCTGAGTATGCAGGGTCTGAAGCTCGAATAATGCCTTTAATTTATCTTCTACTGATTGTTCCATTAAATCAAGTAATTTACGGGGTTTGTGTTCTGTACTGTTAAACGGAGGGCAAAGTTAGGAAAATTTTCTGTAATTAATTCCAACAATAATTCCTGTGTAAACTGCTCACTCTCAAAATGTCCGACATCTGCAATGATTAACTTTCCTTCCGCATCAAAAAACTCATGATATTTAAAGTCGGCAGTGATAAAAATATCTGCTCCTGCATTAATTGCGTTTTGTAACAAAAAACTTCCGGATCCCCCGCAAACAGCTACCCTTCGTATCTTTTTGGTTCTTAATGCAGTGTGTCGGATTACTTTTGCTCCAAGTCTTTCCTTAACAAAATTCAAAAAGTCAAGCTCATCCCTGTCACTCTCAAGATTTCCTATCATACCTGAACCTACCTGCTCAAATAAATTATCAAGGGTATGAAGATCGTAGGCAACTTCTTCATAAGGATGTACTTCATGCATTGCAGCAAGTATTTTTCTCTCCAGATGAGCAGGATATATCATTTCCAGTCTAAATTCCTGCTCCTGGTGCTGTAATCCTATTTCACCTACAAAGGGATCTGTTCCTTCTGTAGCTTTAAATGTACCGAAGCCTTCTGCATTAAAGCTGCATTCTGAATAATTACCTATATGACCGGCACCGGCAGCAAACATAGCAGTTCTGATCATCTCTGCACTGTCCAAAGGACAGTAAGTAATAATCTTTTTAAGAATTCCGGGCTTGGATTTTAAAATTCGGGCGTTCTGAACTCCTAATCTTTCACATAATTTTTTGTTTACACCCTCCAGGACATGATCCAGATTGGTATGAATGGCAAAAACGGCAATATCATGCTTAATCGCCTTCATCACCACTCTTTCTACATAATTCTTCCCGTTAAATTTCTTAAGTCCCTTAAAAACAATGGGATGATGCGAAATAACAAGATTAAATCCGTGTTGTATTGCTTCGTCAATAATAGATTCTGTACAATCAAGAGAGATCAAAGCACCCTTGATTTCCATATCATGATTACCAACAATCAGCCCGGAATTATCATAGTCTTCCTGGTATGACGAAGGTGCAATGGATTCAAGAAAGGATATAATTTCTCTTAATTTCATAAACAAAGATACCCCATTAGTTAAGCCAGCTCCAAATTCTGGCTAAAAGACTGATTAAAATACTTAAAAGGATCATACTTGTAATCGGCATATAGAAACTGAAACCGGGTCGTGTAATTCGGATGTCTCCCGGTAAATTCCCGATCCAGCTCAACTTATCATGAAAAAAATAAATCAGAATTCCGATAAAGAAGATAATTATACCTGCCGCTATCAGAATCTTGCCGCTTGTATTATTCATTAATTGTATCAGATTATGATGCCGGCATCATTTTTACCAGCTCAGCACTTTCATTAGCAGATTTACGATTATATTCAAAGGTAATTGACTTGTGATTAATGACATCAACAATTGTTCCAATAAAGCACAATCCGGCTGTTAAAATATATAAGATACCCATTCCAAGCTGACCGGTAATAAAACGCTGAATCCCTGCTAAACCCAAAAACCCAAGTAAAGTAAAAAGAAGAATTTCCTGTGGATCCTTGCGCCTTCCGGAGTAAAACATAACAAATCCCTGCTTTTGGCGCTCATCCATTCCGCTCATAACCTGTTGCAAATAGGAATATTCTTCGGGACTCATCCCTTTTAAGTGAATTAAAGGGTCTCTTTCCATATTGTTTATTTTTAATTTATTTAAATTTAAATAAATTATTGATCAATTGTATGATCCTGTAAATCAGTATGAAAGCAGCAGGAATTCCAAACCAATGCTGACTGAAGGAAGTTCGAAACTCACCCTGAAAAAAATACCTGATTGAACGGCCTAATCCGCACCCGGGACACCAGCTAAAACCAATATTATCAATAGGACATAGGGAATAATGTCCAGATCCTGTCCGGGTTAATGCAAGAAACAACAATGCCCCCAACCAAAAAAATAATTCACTAGGGAGGATTTTTAACATTTACAAATGCTTCTGCTTGTTCATTAAAATAAGGGAAATGGCCAGATTAAAAAGTATTCCAACCAGTACAGCAGCTCCTATCCTGTACATGAAATCTATATTTTCAAGATTGGTATTAACCTGTATATAAATTGCTGCAAAAAGTGCTGCAGCTATCCCTCCGAAAATCAGTATTTTGAAGCCTTCGCATAAGCCTTCAAAAAATTCCATTCTTTCTTTCAGTATATGATCCCTGTAGTTCTTTATGCCCCAATACAGGCCACCCGCCGGTATTAAAATAGACGCATATTCAAGCCAGGACACATTATTGCCCTCAACAGAATCTTGGGCAAAAACACCTGCATAGTGCATAATCAGTATCCAAATCCCACTTATTATACCGATCAAAATTCCATATTTTAATGAATTTTTCATAACAGTGTTATTAATTGTTCAGAACTAATAGATAATTAAACGCTCCGGCTTCATAAATGTTTTTAACAATTGACCAAAGCCCTTATCCTTTCCAACTTAAATATAAAAAAATAAGCTTAAAGGCCGGTCTAAGTTTATCAACTTATTAGGGTGTTAATCGTATATTAGCATCGAAATTCAGGGCGTGAACATTCGGGATATTTTAAATCATTATAAAACGGACCCCCGCATTGCCATTCTGGCGGAGAGCCTTAATACGGGCAAAAAAAAACGGGTACATTTAAAGGGTCTTGTTGGATCAAGCGATTCGGTCATTGCCACTGCTACTTATTTTTTTCTACATCGGCACATGGTTTTTGTTCTTCCTGAACGTGAAGAAGCTGCCTACTTTCTCAGCGATCTGGAAAATCTGTTTGAAAAAGAAATCCTTTTCTTTCCTTCTTCATTCAGAAAAGCTTTTGAGTTTACCCAAATTGACAGCAGCAATGTTTTGCAGCGTGCCGAAGTTTTAAATGAGCTTAATCACAGTAGCGAATACGGAAAGATCATAGTCACTTATCCCGAAGCGCTGGCAGAAAAAGTGATTGACCGCAATGCGCTGGAAAAGAATACACTGGAAATTGCAGTAGGAAATAAACTTAATATAGATTTTATCAATGAATTTCTGATTGAATATGATTTTGATCGGGTTGATTTTGTTTATGAACCCGGACAATTCTCCATTCGTGGTGGAATAGTCGATATTTTCTCCTTTTCTCATGAGCTCCCCTACAGAGTTGAATTTTTTTCAGATTACATTGAGAGCATCAGAACTTTTGAAATTGAAGACCAGCTTTCTGTAGAGCAGGTAAAAAGTATCACCATTGTTCCAAACGTACAATCAAAATTCCTGACTGACCATAACATTTCTCTGCTAGAGTATATTGACAGTGATAGCTTGTTATGGTTTAAGGATGTGGAGTTTACATTCGATATTGTAAAAAACGGATATAGGAAAGCTTTAGAATTCTGGAAAGCACTTCCAGCAAAAGATAAGGAGGAAAACCCTCATTGGATTGATCCGAAATTTAATTTCACAGACGAAAAAATGCTGGCTGACCAGCTGAAGGATTTTGATCTGATTGAGTTTGGGAAACAATTCTTTTATCAGGCAGATGAGAATATCATCTTTGATATTAAACCCCAGCCTTCATTCAATAAAGATTTCAGTCTGCTCATTCATAATTTTAAGGAAAATGAAAAAGCAGGGATTGAAAATCTGATTTTCACAGATTCAACCAAACAGATCGAACGTCTTTACAGTATTTTTGATGATCTTAACGCAGGTGTACAGTTTAAACCGGTTCATCTTTCCCTGAGGGAGGGTTTCATCGACAGGGGACAAAAACTGGCCTGCTATACCGATCATCAGATCTTTGACAGGTATTATAAGTATAAATTAAAGAAGGGATATATCCGCAGTCAGGCAATTACCCTTAAAGAGCTCCGCGAACTGAAGCCCGGCGATTTTATTACTCATATAGACCATGGCATCGGGAAATATGCAGGTCTTGAAAAAGTAGATGTAAATGGCAGATCTCAGGAAATGATCCGCCTGGTATATGCAGATAATGATCTCCTTTATGTGAATATCAACTCACTGAACAGGATTTCAAAATACTCGGGTAAAGAGGGCACTGTTCCTAAAATGAACAAACTCGGAACCGATACCTGGGAGAAGCTGAAGAAAACCACAAAAAAAAAAGTTAAGGATATTGCCCGCGACCTGATTAAACTGTATGCAATCAGAAAGGCCCAGACAGGCAATGCCTTCATGCCCGATACCTACCTTCAAACCGAACTGGAAGCATCTTTCATTTATGAAGATACCCCTGACCAGATCAAAGCAACCGCTGATGTGAAGAAAGATATGGAATCACCCCATCCTATGGACAGACTTGTTTGTGGTGATGTGGGATTCGGAAAAACAGAGATCGCTATACGTGCCGCATTTAAGGCAGTAACTGACAGTAAGCAGGTAGCTATTCTGGTTCCAACTACCATACTGGCATTACAGCACTATAAAACTTTCAGTTCGAGACTCGCCGAGTTTCCATGCAATATTGATTATATCAACCGTTTTAAATCGGCGAAACAGATCAAAGAAACTCTGCAAAAGCTTGCAGAGGGGAAAATTGATATTGTCATAGGAACACATCGGATTGTAAGTAAAGACGTTAAATTCAAGGATCTGGGCTTGCTGATTATTGATGAGGAGCAAAAATTCGGCGTAAGTGTGAAAGAGAAACTGAAACAATTCAGGGCAAATGTTGATACACTTACGCTTACAGCCACACCAATACCCAGAACCCTTCATTTTTCACTGATGGGGGCACGGGACCTGAGCATTATCAGCACGCCTCCGCCAAACCGGCAGCCGGTAGTTACTGAACTGCATGTATTTAATGAAAAGTTGATCAAAGAAGCAGTGGAATTTGAAATTGATCGTGGTGGACAGATTTTTTTTATTCACAACCGTGTTCAGGATCTGATGCAATTAGGCGGACTAATCAATACTCTGGTTCCAAGAGCCAGAATAGGAATTGCACACGGACAATTGGAGGGCGATGCCCTGGAAGATGTGATGCTTAAATTTGTTAATGGCGAATACGATGTTTTAGTTGCAACAACAATTATTGAGGCCGGATTAGACATAGCCAATGCAAATACTATTCTGATCAATCACGCGCATATGTTCGGTCTGAGCGATCTGCACCAGATGCGTGGACGCGTAGGGAGATCTAATAAAAAAGCTTTCTGCTATCTTCTCAGTCCGCCATTATCTACCCTGACTACCGAAGCCAGAAAACGTCTCAGCGCAATTGAAGAATTCTCAGAACTGGGCAGCGGTTTTAATGTGGCTATGCGCGATCTGGATATTCGCGGAAGTGGTAATCTTTTAGGTGCTGAGCAAAGTGGATTTATAGCTGAGATTGGATTTGAAATGTATCATAAAATTCTGGATGAAGCGATTCAGGAATTGAAGGATGATGAATTTAAAAACCTGTTCAAAGATGAAAAACCAAGACCTTTTATTTCCTTTACCCATGTGGATACCGATCTGGAGGTAATGATTCCGGATGAATATGTAACCAATATTGCCGAGCGCTATAATCTGTATACGGAACTTTCAAATATTCAGGACGAAACAGAACTCGATACCTTCAGACAAAAGCTGGCTGACCGGTTTGGGCCTGTGCCTTCGCAGGTTACTGAATTGATTAATACCTGGAGGCTCCAGTATCTGGGCAAAATGATAGGTTTTGAAAAAATTTCATTTAAAAAAGGAGTTCTCAGAGGCTATTTCATAAGTAACAAACAATCACCTTATTACGAAACCGAGCAATTCGGACGTGTACTTAGGTTTCTGCAAATACATCCCCGAATCAGTAATCTTAAGGAGGTAAAAAATAGTTTGAGATTAGCTATTGAACAGGTTGACTCCCTGGATTCAGCTATTGACTTTCTCCAGGAAATGATCGGAGAGCAGAATTCTAATTACCCAGCTGGAAAGTAATCGGCAAAATATAAGAAGTTCTTACAGGTTTCCCATTGAAATAACCGGGTTTCCATGGCGGACTGGATTTTAAAACCCTGATTGCTTCTTGATCACATCCGCCTCCTATACCTTTTACGGTTTTA
>JBAZHY010000020.1:0-12024 GCA_041652175.1 Pedobacter sp. | reverse complement strand
TCCTTTAGCCGCACCCTTAGCTATCTCTGATGCGCCAGCAATTCTCTTACCATCAACATAAATTGGTCCTCCGGTCAGATAATAAATCGTTTTGCCATCCGGACCCAATTGAAATCCGAGATAACCATAACTGAACTGATCGAACATCCCGCTCCTTTGCGAAGGCTCAGAAGTAATTCTTTGTACGATTTCTATATTCGGATCTTCAGGGTGAAACCTGAAAAGGTATCCTGAATTCCCATGAACACCATAAACCATATTTTCTGGTTTATACCAAAAAACCTTTCTCCAGTTATATCCCATGCTCCCTGGACGTGTAGGATCATATTTTCCAAAATAATCGAGTCTTAAATGAGGTTCTTTTAACTTTTTAATTAGCCCTTCTTCAGGATTATAATTCAAAATATCACCTTCGGGGTTTGAAAAATAAACAGTACCGGTTTGCGGATTTATAACCAGTGAACGACACAATGAACGGAAATCATGGCCGGGTTCACCATCCTCTCCATTTTGAAAAATTTGACCAAGATTTCTAAGTATCCCGGTATTTATATCATAATGAACAAACCTGCCCTTTGGCCATGTAATCCCATAAATCTGACCACGATCTATATCCATAGTCATAGAGACCATACCCTCACCATGAGGCAAAATAGTCAGATCCTCGAACTCGCCACTTGCTAAATCATAAGAAAGAATATGACCTCCCGGATATAATTTATAACCTTCGGGTGGATTTACCGGCAAACGATCCATCCCTTTGATCAGTTCATAAAAACCAACATGCGTTGAGAAATACAACTTGCCGTTCCTTTCATAAAAACGTGTATGACTCTTACCCTGTGGAATACAGCCATGGTCTTTTTCTCCGCAGACTTCAGTTAGGTCTGCAATAAACTTTGTCAGATCCGTTACCGGATCATACACATACATTTTACCTCCGACATCTACCCGATCAGAAGATAATACATAATAGATTTTCCCATCGCTTGCTGCCGATAAGGCATTATAAGTATCATGGGCTTGTGGAAAACCCGAATTATACGTTTTTGCAGTCAAAGTACTGCCAAGATCTGAAGTAATGAGCGTACTTATCCCACCTTCAATTCCTTCTATTTTATTCATGTATATTAATTTGTATTCTTTTCCCGAACCTTAAAAGGAGAGATTATTTTTCAAGTGTTTTTTTAACATCCCCGGCATTAGCATGAATTTTTGATATTGCTGATGCTATGGAGTCCATATCTTCTTTACTTCCCAATAGCAGATTTTGAGTAAACCAAACCGCTTCAGTACATAGTAAATCGTTTTCGGGACACTGATTTTGTGCCATATATTTATTATAATCAAGCATATCTTTGTGATACATCCGTTTATAATTCTTCGATGCAAATGCTTCTCTTAAAAATTCCTGCTTATTTAATGGAGTATATCCTCCTGAGCAGGGAACTCCTTCTGCTCTTAAAGCCTGCATAAATGCGTTTCTGGACAATCCCTGAAAAAACTCTTTCTTGTATCTGAAGGAAAACAAATGAAATGAAATCCTGGTTGCAGAATCGTAGGTTTTATATGGAACAATTCCCGGAATATTCTCAATTTTTGATTTGAGGTAAGCCGCATTATTCTCGCGAATTGTAGTCTGTGCATCAAATCTCTGCAATTGGGCCAAACCAATAGCAGCCTGATATTCCGTTAAACGCACTTTGGTTCCGATTCTTACACTTCCTGTATTAAATGTGCCTACTGCAGTTCCATATGGCAATCCGAGATTCTGAAAAGAAAAACAACGATCAATAAACGCTTCATCATTACTTACTACAGCACCACCCTCGCCAATTGGAATATTTTTAGAATTCTGAAAACTGAAACAGCCGGCATGACCAATGGTTCCGACCTTTTGATTATTAATTTCAGTCAGCGGAGCCTGACAAGCGTCTTCAACTACTAACAGATTGTGCTTTTTTGCAATTTCCATTATTCTTGGCATATCTGCCGGCATACCTAATATATGTACCGGTAAAATAGCCTTAGTCTTTGGAGTTATTTTTGCTTCAATCTTTGCAGGATCTATTTGATAAGTCTCAGGATCTATATCTACGAATATTGGCATTGCCCCATTCATCAATATAGCCTGAACTGTTGAAATAAAAGTATATGGAGGAACCAGAACTTCATCGCCGGCTTTAATATCAAGCTGATTCAGGGCTACAATTAATGCATTGGTCCCATTGCTAACAACCAGAGCACGCTTTGCACCGACTGTTTCTGACCATACTTTTTCAAATTCAGTAACAACAGATGCCCTTGACCAAACACCGCTTCTCAACACTTCAAGAACACGTTTTTCATCCGTTTCAGGAATCCAGATAGGCCATTTAATCCATCTTGCCTTATCCCAGGCTGAAGGTCCGCCAAGAATTGCAGGTCGCGAAGTATTGTCAAGGCCCTTTGCAATTAAAGAAGGACTAATACCCATCGACAACATGGCCCCTGCTCCTGCAACAGAGGTTTGCTTTAAAAACTTACGTCTTGAAGCATCGGTGCTTTTATTTTTCATGATAATAATGTATAGCAATTAAAATATTCAGAGAATCACTCTAAAACTTACTGTAGATTAATCCGAAAAATATTTCAGATCAATCTACTCTGATTTTCAATTTTTTACAATTAACGTTTACGTACCCGAAAATATAAATTTTTTTCATTCAAACAATAGAAAAGCGATAATAATTTGATTGACCGAATGAAATTATGCTTCTATTGTTTACTCCCGGAAGATACCGCAATCATATCAATGGTAAGCCCTGCCCCTTTCAGTCCTACATCTTTAACCATCGCTTTGGATGCAGCAGGTGGCCTCTTCGGATCATAATATTCAGGACGTAATTCATTCAGACCTGAACTGTGGGTATCTTTACTCACATAATATGTTGCTTTAACAAGATGTTTAAAATCACTGCCGGCCTTCTTAAGAATATTATTCATTGAGTTAAAAATATCCAATATTTCAGGTTTTGCCTCTCCCGGATGATTCCCATAAAGTCCGGATATATAAATTTTATTACCGAAATTAATTCTTGTCACTTTACTATAAACCGGAGAAGCTGTCATCCCCGGTGGCGTAATAAAATCAAGCTGCTCTTTAGAATCGGATGAAATACGGGCTGAAGATGCAATTAATTCAATCTCAACCAATGGCTCCTTACTTAACCACTCTACAAATACCAAAGGCGGAATGTGTTCGCCTTTAAAAAATTCGGCTATCTCCTTCTCAACTACCGATATATCAGTTACAGGATTAACGAAGGACTTAATCTGTACTACATCCTTCTTCTGAAGGCCAAGGTGATTAAGGGTTGCTCCAAGCTGATTTAAAGTCCCTCTGCTCGCAATAGAAAGTCCACCTTTATCTGCCTGCCCTGAAACATAAACAGAAGCTCCTGCCGGCATAATAGCTACTTCAGTAGCCTGTTTTGCTGAGCCTGAATCTATATATTTTACGTTCTGTCCATTAAACCCCGGAGCAATAGCCACTGCATCTATTGATATCAATGCTTCTTTATGGCTCAGGTCTCCTGCAACAAAACTTATTGCAGGTATCTTTCCTTGTTTAAATTGCATTTTAATCAGAGAAACAACTTCATCTTTCAGTTCATAACTACTTATATAAATATTAAGCTTAATGATATCATCAATTCCGGAACCCGACTGCCTTAGGGCTTTGGAAATATTCTGAAATACCTGATGGGTTTGCTCCTGTAAACCGGGACCGATAATTTTACCGTTTCTGTCCAGAGGTAAAAACTGAACAGTGTGTGCCAGGGGAAAAAGATCATCAACAACTACAGCATCTGAATAATCCCCTGAAGGTGATGAGATGTATTGCACTTTCAGCTTTTGGTTCATCCTCCCCTCCTGAGCCATACCCGCGATGCCACAAAACAATAAGAATATAAAAATTAACCTTTTCATTTAAACTTGTAAGATATTATTGCTAATTATTTATCGGAGCCCAGTATGCGCAATATCCCTCAGCACGAACAGGTCCCTTGAATAACAGGCACCCTCCACAAGGCTTATCCTTTCCCGGAGGAATATAGAGTGTGCAATTACTGCAATGATTGTCGGCAATCGGAGTTTTATTTACATAAGCCAGTTTTTTACGCTTTTCAAGTTCTTCAGCGCTCACATCTGCCATATTATCGCATGGGTTCTTTTGAACAGGTTGTGGCGTTTTAGGTTGCTGGTCTTGCGTTTTGTCAGATCCTTCTGCTAATGTCTTTAATGAGCTTCCGGCAATGATAAAACCTGCGCCTAAAGTCACTGAGCCTGCAAATAAATATTTACCTAAGAATTTTCTTCGTGAATATTTCTTTTCCATTTCTAATTAATTTAATTGATCCTTCTTACGTATCCAATTGCTGTTAATTCTTTTTTAATAAAGAAAAACCAGCTTTAACCTCTTCTGCAGAACCGGTACTCAATTGAGATGCAAGTTCTTTAGTTGTTTCATTTTTATTAAGTCCTGCTTTCAATCCTTTTAACGCTGCAACCTGGATATTAGTACCGGAAATTGAGTTATCAGAAAGCAAATTTAAATAAGATGAAAACTGGTCCTGATCATATCTTGCTGCAATTACATTAGAAAGATCCTGCACAAAACTCAATTTCCAGGCCTCTTCCTTGCTGAAGAATGATTCATCCTTAATCAATTCTTTTAAAACTTCAACGGATGAGCCCTGATTAGAGCTCAGCACCGCACTCCTGAACCATTCATTCTGACCATGTTTCTTAACAACCTGCGCCAATGCAGGAACAACTGATTTGCTTTTAAATTCACCGAGACTAAGTGCGGCCTGTAAAGCCACTCTCTTTGAGGGATCATTAATCAATTTGATCACCAATGGTAAACTTTTAGGAAATCTTTCTGCAAGAATGGCAGCATTCTCACGAACACCTGGTTCTGAATCCTGAAGTGCTTGTTTTATTACACTCATATCAAGTGCATTCATACCTTCAAGAACGTACAATGCATGAAGTCTTGCTCTCGAATTCTGAGCTTTAGAAACCATCGTTTTAACGGCAGGAATAACCGACTTATCCTGACGCTCTAAAAGAAGACGCTGAGCATTGGAGCGATACCATCCATTATTGTGCGACAAATACTCGAGTAATTCTGAATTTGAGGCATTTCTTAAATTTACGTTTCCTCCTTTATAAGTGATATTGGATGGAATTACACGGTAAATTCTTCCCATATCACTCCCTGCCATAAAATCCATTTCAGCTTTAAGATCATCAGGAATAGATACCGGAGTTTCAATATGTTGTCTGTAATAGTCCAGAACATATAAATATCCATCCGGACCTACTGAGAAGGTAACCGGGCGGAACCAGGTATCTGTGGAATAAATAAACTCACGGTTCTTTTCTGAATCTGCACGCTTTGCAACAAGCAGCGGAGCGGTTTCAGATGGAGTTAAAATATCCCTGTGAATCAAACTTCCGGATACATCAGTAGTAAAAACATTGCCATAAAGCTCTTTGGGCAATGCATCACCATTATAAATAGTACCACCCGAAGCTCCGGTAAAACGATCTTCTGCATATTCAATTCTGTTCAGATTTGCCTCTTTATACATTCTGTTTCTGCGGGCACTTCTCTCTGCCCTCCAATATGCCGGTGGAATTTCCTGAAACATAATCTCTTCATGATCGGTAATTGATACATTGAATTTACTGCCTGGCATAAATGCGTGTCTGTGAGTATATCTCCAGGGAATTATGGCCTGCTGTAAGTGTATGGAATTTTCTGTAAAGAACCGATGCCCCCAGTCATCTATAGTCTGACCAAATTGTCCCGGACCGGTTTCCAGTTCAAAAACATTCCGATCCAGTCTGAAACGAAAATCAGCCCCCCTTACTTCAAGCGGAGCTGCACCAGGAGTTTTACTATAAACGACTTTTCCACTTTGTCCGCGATTGTTCGCATATATCCAGTTATCAACTCCAAGTTTAAGGCTGGTTACCTGAGCTTCAGAATTATTTTGAAAAAACCCTGAGAACAGAATTTCCGAAGTATCGGATTTACCATCGCCATTGGTATCCTTCAAATAAAGGATATTGGGTGCGGCGGTTACTACCAAACCACCTTTCCATGGTAAAATGCTCGTAGCTTCCGTAACATTTTCTGCGAAAATGATTGATTTATCAATTTTCCCGTCACCGTCGGTATCTTTCAAAATACGAATACGACCATGACCTTTACCCGGTTCAACTTCATATGGATAATCAGGCATTTCAACAACATAAGCGTTCCCCTGTTCATCAAATTCCAGGGCAACCGGATCAAAAACATGTGGTTCAGAAGCAAATAACTGTACCGAAAAACCATCGGCAACACTCATTTTCTTCATTGATTCTTCCGGACTTAATGCCGAGGGATAACGCTGTGCAAAGCTGTTACCGGCAAGTAAAATTAATGTAGCCAGTAAGGCTGATCTGCCTTTGAAATTAGTATTCATTTTTATTTGTTTTTTCTTAAGATCATTTATGCCAAACATTCGTCTCAGCTGACAGAATGATTTCATAATTCTAAATTATTTATTAAATTTTCAATAATTCCCTATCAGATACATATCACAGAGATATTACATCTTAAATATAAATGTATTTTTTAGCTCCCCAGCTCTCTGAAAAATCTCCTGAGACAGCATCAGACAATTCTGCGGTTACGTACCCGAAATTAGAGTATATAAACGGGATATTAAAATTTATTTTAAAGCATAAGGTTTTAATGATATGTTAAAAAATATGATAATTCAATCCTAGTCAATAGCCACTATTGAGTTGACAAAAATGCTGTAAACTTGAGTTTACCTGAATATTCGGTATGGGGAAAGGTTACAAATCGCATTTTCCCTTCATTTTCCATTCTTAAACCGGGATCTTCTTCCAGCTCAATCCTATTCCCGTTAATCTTACTTACACGACAATAAACAGTATCTCCGTTTGGAAAATCAAGACGTATAAATGAAACATCAGGGACTGTGCGATCTGCTTTAAGAACCCATTTTCCATTCATCATTACTAGATCAATCACTCCTCCCTCTATTTTTTTCCCTGAACTATACTTCCACCCTGCTTCTGAAAAAACTTCTATCTGATCGCCATTAATTCTGACACGGTCCCTGACGGGTTTACCTTCTAGTTCATATGTAATAGTATAAGTGTTGGCTTCTGCTGTAACTGATTTAATCCAGGGGCTATTTTTAAAAGGTTCATGTACGGCGACAAACGACGATTTTCCACCCTCATGTCTTTGCATATATCCCAAACGCATAAAATCATCCAGTTTATTGTCATTTTCATTGGCAAGTCGTATGGATGGCGCTTTAAAAGTATAAACTTTTGATCCTGCCGGCGAAATATTATGTGTCCTCAGACCCGAATTACTATATCTCCAGGTCGCGGTCCAGTATTGATCAGCATCAGCAGTTTTAATATCCCTCAAATAACTATAAGCATGGATTCGCTTCCCTTCGTTATCAGCTTCATACTGATTCTTAGGCTTTGCTGTCCCGCCCCAGGAAGGAACCAGAGTGGAAACAGGCGTATTGATTTTCATACTGCTTTCAAAATGTCCTTCTTCTTCACACATACCATGCAGAAACCAATCATGGGTGGCCCCTCCCTGAACATCGAACAGATCAATCACATAATCTTTCCCTTCTGCTGCATGTATATGAATCAATCGTCTGCGGTATAGATTTGCTGATTTATAAGCCGGTGAAGCATCAAGATCCATTACCTTCACGTGCGGATTCCGGTCATCATAGAATTTCAATTTGCCGGTAGCCGGGCTTTCCTGAGTACCGGTATCCTGTACTTTTTGGTCGATAACTACCGTATTGTGAGAAGCTGTATGAAGAGTCCACCCTCTGTATTTCGAGTGAGTATATCCAATATCAGATAGAAGTTCTTCACCCATACCATACAATATCACAGATGCATTATCAAGATGATGATGACCATAATTACCACTCCAGTTCATATTTAACATAAACTGATTATCGCCACTTCCCACCCCAAATGCAGCATTGCCGTAGGATGCCCATAATTTTGAAACGGATATGCCGGAAGTCTTTATCCTGGTGCTGCGATCTGCCCAGGTATCATTCAGGGGGATTTTTCGTCCGTTTGGCAGGACTGCATCCTGCGTAACCGCCAAAGCTTCTTTAAAAAATGGCATAGATCTGGTAAGATCAAGATTATCAAAACGCTCAGCTTTCCAATCTGCCGGATCTGTATAGCCCTGAGCAGCCTGTGCCACACTTCTTAAACCACCGATTGTCTGATCATGGTAAGAGGGTGTTCCTTCTTTCCACCATCCGTCTGCATAAAATCCAAGCTTTAAGAATTCGGTGAATCTCCTGACACCATCATGCACCATATCAGGCCTGTTTATGATTCGTCCTAAACGAACCATATCGCGATACATTCCTGGCGACATATTAGTATAGATCTCAGGATTTGCAGCAGTATAATCATAACCCATTACCAAAAGATCTTTGACAATTCTTTTATCGATGTCTTTAGCTATCAAATCATCCATTCTGGTCCAATCATAGCCATCCTTCAGAATTTCATAAACATTTGCCATTTGCGAAGGAATATCGCCATAAGCCCACCAATTCCATTTCGCTCCGCGATAAGGAACAAGTCCCTGATAAGGCCATTTCTGATCAGCCGGATAAAATTTCTTCGCTTTACTGGGATAATCATAACGTATTGCATAGTCCGGAAATACCTGTGCAAATCTTCCTGCAATCACTGCCGCCCTGTCGCCATAAACATTATCTTTTGTGACTGCCCAAATCTGCGCTAACTGCTGTCCCTGTTGCTGAATCCATTTCCAGCGTTCAAACCAGGCATGCGCCTGATAAAAGTATTGAGTCCCTTCCCGGTTTTCATAATAACGGTAAACCTGTTTAACACCACTCGGTGCGATAATCACTATCTCTTTATCAGCCGGAAATTTATCATTCGGAAAAGTCATGTTGCAAAAATTACACTTTACACTTTCACCAAGTTCAGGAGTCCAGCCAAGTACATTCATCTCCTGCGCGCCCCCATTACAATTCGGGCATCCGATAAAATAGATACCCGAGGCTACAGGAACCTGCGATCTCACCTCTTCCAAACTCATTTGAACCAACGATTCAACATTAAGCTTCAGACTTTCGATACGTTGCTGATCTGCCTGAGCATAAATCACTGAACTATAAAACATGCTGACTCCCCAAATAAGAAACCGGCAAAAAAGTAATCTGAGCTTGATCATATGTTATTTTTGACTGATTAATCGTGTACGTACCCGAATCTATTGTTATTTTCCGGTATTGTCAAAAAGAGAAAATAAAAACATGGACACGACAAATAAAATTTTTATTACACAAACTGTAACCTAATTGATAAGCAGGGAGTCTGAAGTATAGCAACTAAAAAGACTAATCGTTTAAGGGTAAAACCATATCAGGTTGTCTTAATAGAAAAAACAGGAAGACATGGAACAAATTATAAACGAAGCGATTGAAAAACTCGAAAACAACGAAATGAATTTAAGTGAATTGTTTGATTTATTGACTGATATCCAGCTGATCATAGCCTGAATTCTTTTCTTAGATTACTTTAAACTTGTTAAAACAGGTTGAATGCTATTCCCTGGTGCTTATAAACAACAACGTAGAGTAATATTAAACTAAAATTCAAAATAATTAAAGAATAAAAATCCAAGATTAAACTTAGTTCGTAATTCATTCCAACAAACAAAAATTGAATTATGAAAAAGATATTTATTCTTACGATTGCATTGGCAGCTTCTGCGATCAGCTTTAAAAGTATGGCTCAGGAAGTTAAAATGGTTGGAGGTGCAGCCATGTATCCAACCAGGGACATTGTTGACAATGCTGTAAACTCCAAAGACCATACTACTCTTGTGGCAGCAGTCAAGGCTGCAGGTCTGGTAGAAACATTAAAGGGTGATGGTCCCTTCACAGTTTTTGCCCCAACAAATGCCGCGTTCAACAAACTACCTGAAGGAACTATTTCAAATCTTATTAAACCCGAAAATAAAGCAATGTTGACCAGAATCCTCACCTATCACGTGCTTTCAGGAAAATACAGTTCAGCAGAAATTGTAAAAGCTATAAAAGCAGGTAAAGGAAATGCAGAATTTTCTACAGTAAGCGGTGGAAAGTTATGGGCAATGATGAAAGGTAAAAATATAATGCTAAAAGATGAAAATGGTGGAACTTCAATGTTAAGCATTGCAGATGTAAACCAAAAGAATGGTATAATCCATGTCATCGATAGTGTTGTGTTACCCAAGTAGCGATTAATCAAACAATTGTAAAAAAGCTCCGGGCAGGATCCGGAGCTTTAAAACTCTTTATATTGTAGAAGTTTGGATAAGCTGAACAAAAAAAATAAAGGAACGATTATAACTTTTGGGCCGAAAAACTAAAATATCACTTACCGAACCGGAACTTATTCAGGCAATACAGAATAAGGATAAAATCGGTGCAGAAGCATTATATGATATGTATTCTGCATCATTGTATGGTGTTATTTTCAGAATTGTACAGCGTGAAGAAATAGCCGAAGATTTACTGCAGGACACTTTTGTCAGAATATGGAACTCCTTTTCATCCTACGATCCTTCAAAAGGTAAATTATTCACCTGGATGGTTAATATTGCAAGAAATATTGCAATCGACAAAACAAGGTCAAAAGATTTTCGTAATGGTTTAAAAACCGAAGACATTGATAATAACGTATTATCTATAGAGGGAAACTTTCAATCTGAAATGAACACGGAAACTCTTGGTATAAAAGAACTGGTGGAAAAATTAAAACCTGATCATAAATTAGTGCTTGATCTTGTCTATTACAAGGGTTACACCCATGTTGAAGTAGCAGAGCAACTGGAAATCCCGTTAGGAACTGTGAAAACAAGATTGAGAAATGCTATAATTACTTTAAGAAAAGTATTTAATTAAGTGAAAGACCTGAATACATACCTGAAAAGCGGAATACTTGAACAGTATATTCTTGGCGATCTGAGCAAAGAAGAAATGCTTGAGGTTGAAAAGTATGCTGCGCAATATCCTGAGGTCAGACATGAACTGGAAGAAATAGAAAATGCTTTGCAGAATTATGCTGAGCATAATGCCATTGAACCTTCAGCAAGAAATCGATCCAGAATTATCGATGTACTTGAATTCGCAGACACTAAAACTAAAATAGATGTCCCGGTAAGACCCATTGAAAGAACTTCGGGAGGTGTGAAATTTTATAAATATGCATTTGCAGCTTCTTTAGGCCTATTGTTTATCAGTATCGTTTTATTGATTAATCTGAATAAAAAACTCAAAGAATCACATAATCAGATAGCCATTCTGGAATCAGGAAATCAAAAATTCTCCAATCAGGTGAATTATATAGAGCGTGAATTATCTGAAACAAAAAATACATTGCAATATTACCAGAATCCTGCATCCTATAAACTGATTACCCTGAAAGGTTCAGAAAAAGCTCCGAAAGCAAGTGTTATTATTGCTTTTAACCCTGATCGGGAGGAAATTATGATTGACATGTCCAATCTGAAAATACCTTTAAATGATGATGAACATCAATATCAGCTATGGGCTATTGTTAATGGGAAACCTGTTGACCTTGGCGTTTTTGATTCAGAGTCTACTGCCAAAGGAATGAAAAAGATGAAATCAGTAAAATCAGCCCAGGCATTTGCAGTGACACTGGAACCTCGTGGAGGTAGCGTAAATCCAAGTCTTGAGCAAATGATGGCTGTTGGTAATATCTGACTTATGAAATAACCTATTTAATAAGCCAATTGTATTTATCCTAATAATTTCAATCTTATTTCTTCTGCTCAAGGCGGTAGGTTTCAATTGGAATAATCTCATCCGATACAAGATCACCAACATAGACTTCAAGCGTTTC
>JBAZHY010000019.1:0-12471 GCA_041652175.1 Pedobacter sp. | reverse complement strand
TTTTTAAGTCCACCACATTTACCTAAAAATAAAACTGCTTTAGGCTGAATTGCCGTAAGCAGATCCATCATGGTCGCTGCCATTGGACTACCCATCCCGAAATTGATCAAAGTGATACCATCCGCAAAAACACTTTGCATAGGTTTATCAAGTCCGATAATTGGTACATTATTATGCCATGCAGAAAAAAGATTCAGATAATTAGAGAAATTAGTAAGCAGAATAAACTTTCCGAACTCATCCAAAGGTCTGCCGGTATACCTCGGCAACCAATTACTAACAATATCTGCTTTATTCTTCAGCCCCGATTTCAGAGGAGTCTCAACCTCACTGACCTTATTAGAAGGTATATTCACTTCGCCCTTCATACTTTTCTTAGTACTCATAAAATTAAGATACAAAAAAACCCCGAGTTTATCGGGGTTCTTTTAGGCTACCTTTAATTTTTTAAGATCAGATTTTTCAAATTTTTCTATGGCATAATCCATGGTAATAGTCAATTCCTTACCCGAATTACCGGATGGAGTATCATACATCGCATCAATCATAATAGCTTCGCAAATTGATCTGAGCCCTCTTGCTCCAAGATTAAATTCCATCGCTTTATCCACGATAAATTCCATAACCTCTTTATCGAAATCGAGTTTAACATTCTCATATTCAAACAGTTTTTTATACTGTTTAATTAATGAATTCTTTGGTTCTGTTAAAATATTTAACAAAGTTTCCCTGTCCAATGGATTCAGATGCGTTATGACCGGTAGTCTTCCTATCAATTCAGGAATCAGTCCGAACGATTTCAGATCCTGTGGCGTGATGTATTTATAAAGATTCTTCAGGTCAATGTTAAGCTCCTCTTTATCAACTTTATATCCTACCGTTTGGGTTCTTAGTCTGTTTGCAATTTTCTTTTCAATACCGTCAAAGGCACCACCACATATAAAAAGAATATTATTAGTATTTACCGGGATCATTTTCTGATCAGGATGTTTTCTTCCACCCTGAGGAGGTACATTCACAACCGTACCTTCAAGGATCTTTAACAATGCCTGTTGAACACCTTCACCGGATACATCACGGGTAATTGAAGGATTATCGCTCTTTCTGGCAATTTTATCAACCTCATCAATATAGACAATACCTCGTTCAGCAGCAGCAACATCATAATCTGCGGCTTGAAGTAAACGGGTTAATATACTTTCAACATCTTCTCCAACATACCCTGCCTCAGTCAAAACTGTAGCATCACAAATACAGAAAGGGACGTTCAATACTTTGGCAATTGTTTTGGCCAGCAAGGTTTTACCAGTACCGGTCTCCCCGACCATAATAATGTTTGACTTTTCAATCTCAACTTCATCTTTTCCAATTTTCTGGTTAAGACGCTTATAATGATTGTAAACAGCAACTGAAAGAATTTTTTTTGCCTGATCCTGACCAATAACATACTGATCAAGGTGGGTTTTAATTTCTACAGGCTTTAGCAGTGTTTCAAAAGTCTGAGTGGATTTAGCTTTACGGACATTAAGCTCCTCTGCCAGAATCTGATTAGCCTGAGTAACGCACTTATCGCAAATATGCGCATCCAGTCCGGCAATAAGCATTAAGGTATCCTGCTTACCTGAACCACAGAATGAACATTTAATATCTTTATTTCCCTTGCCCATTATTTTTTATCTGCGGTTCCTACTAAAACCTCATCAATCATTCCAAATTCTTTAGCTTCATTAGCAATCATCCAGTAATCACGATCTGATGCTTTTTCAACCCACTCATAACTCTGTCCTGAATGTTTGGCAAGAATATCATATAACTCCTTCTTCAACTTCAGCATCTCACGAAGATTAATCTCCATATCAGAAGCCACACCCTGTGCACCGCCTGAAGGCTGATGAATCATCACTCTTGAGTGAGGAAGTGCAGCACGCTTACCCTTAGTTCCGGCACATAATAATACTGCTGCCATAGATGCTGCCATACCCGTGCAAATTGTGGCTACATCAGGACTTATATATTGCATCGTATCGTAAATACCTAATCCCGCATATACCGAACCGCCCGGAGAATTGATATAAATCTGAATATCCCTTTTATTATCCGTTGACTGAAGAAATAAAAGCTGAGCCTGAATAATATTAGCAATCCCTTCATGAACCGCATCTCCCAGAAAGATAATTCTATCCATCATTAAACGGGAGAACACATCCATTTGTGCAACGTTCAACTGACGTTCTTCAATGATATAAGGGGTCATCGCAGTTGGAAAGTTATTCTGAACCCTTCCTATAAAACTGTCAACATGCTGACTTCCAATCCGATGATGCTTTACAGCGTATTTTCTGAATTCGTTTTTATCAATGTTCATTTTTGAATATATATATTAAGTTAACATTTACTTTGTCAGAGAAGCTGATACTGATACTGATCAAAATAAATGGTTCAATAAGACCCAAAATGATCAGTAATTACTTCAGCTCCAGAAATTTATTATAATCTATATCCTTTTTATCTAAGTTAATAACACCTTTGAGATAATCAAATACATGCTGGGCTTTTACTTCTTCAAAAATGCGGTTCGCATTTTCCTTATTCTGTAAAAACTGAGCGGTATACTGTCCTAACTGCTCTTCTGTCAAAGCTTGTGGACTATACATACGGAACTGTGCATCAAGGCGATTTTTTGCTGTTGCAAACACTTCTTCGTATTTGATCTCAATCTTATTATCCTTAATAATCTTATTCTCAATTAAAGTCCAGCGAAGATTGCGTGCAAAATCCTCATATCCTTCTGTTAATTCCTCATCAGATAGTTTTTCATTGGTTGCTTTTAACCAACGCTTCAAAAATTCGTCAGGAAGATCCAGTTTCACCTTCTCCAAACCAAACTTAAGCATATCCGCCTGAAGTTTCTGATCTGCGTTCTGAACCATCATACTCTCAAGCTCTTCCCTGATCTTTTCTGTAAATTCCTCTTCTGTTTTAACAACATCCGGACCAAAGATTTTATCGTAAAACTCCTGATTTAAATCCCCCTCTTCAAGACGGTTAATATTCTTTACAGTCAATTCAAACTTAGATTTCAATTCCCGGGCATCTTCTTCAGAAATATTTAAAACTTTAGAAATGACACTTGAATTAGAATCAAAAGCCTTCTGAATATCTAAAGTAACAACATCTTCCTTTTTTAATCCAATTAGGGATTTTTTAATTTTAGCATCTTCAATCTGATCCAAACGAACTGATGCTGTTACACTGATTCCTTCTTCAAAAACAGAACCATCTGCTGCTAACTGCTTTAAATCTGCATATAAAACATCATCATCTGCCGATACGTCAGGATTTGACATCTTGCCATAGCTCTTCCTTAAATTTGTAATTCGGGAAGCCAATGTCTCTTCATCAACCTTAACAGTATAATAGGTCAGTTTATCTTTTGAGCTAAACTCAAGATCAAACTCAGGTGCAAGACCTAATTCATAAATAAACTCGAATTCATCAGTAAAATCCCAATTGAATTCTTTACTGTCGTCTAACTTAGGAAGTGGCTGCCCAAGAATTTCAAGCTTGTTCTCAGTGATATAATTATTAAGCGTATCGTTAAGGATATTATTAATCTCATCAACCAGAATATTCTTTCCGTACATCTTCTTAATATGTGCCGGAGGAACCATTCCGGGGCGGAATCCGGGTAAGTTAGCCTTCTTAGCCTGAGTTTTTATTGCCTTATCTACGCGCTCTTTGTAATCTTCAGGATTAATCTTAACAGTAAGTACAGAATTCAGATTGTCTATTTTGTCCTGTGTAATGTTCATTTTATGAGTTTTATATCGTTTTAGTTTATACAAAAATTCCCCGGTTTGTAGCCGGGGAATTAACAAGTGCGGATGAAGGGACTCGAACCCCCACGCCGTGAAGCGCCAGATCCTAAGTCTGGTGCGGCTACCAATTACGCCACATCCGCATATTTAGGATTATTGCAGAAATATTCTTTAATACTAAACCATTAATGAATTATTTCGGTCGGCAAAAATAACGTTTTTATCATTAAGTGCAAAATGATTTATGCTTATTATTTAATATAAAATCAAAATAACGAAAGTATGGATTGCAGATAGCCCGGAGTATGAAGTAAGCGGCTTCCATACCATGAAAACATTTCGCCATCTACAAGTCTGATTTCTGCATCGGGACAGATTTCTTTCAGTTCAATAATATGCTGATCTTTAAATGGATATGGCTCACTGGAGAGAAAAACCCAATCAGGCTTTAAATCTGAAATCTGATCTGAACTAAGTTCAGGATATCTTTCAAGCTCTGTAGCATTAAGCATTCCTGCATGATTCAGAATATTACTTATGAAAGTATTTTTCCCTGCCAGCATCCAGGGGCCTTTCCAGATAAAGTATGCTACTTTTCTATTAGTATGAATTTCCTTAAGCCCTTCAAAACCAATCTCAATATCCTGAGCTATTTTTTGAGCATTCATCTCTTTTTCACACAATGAACCTATTGCCCTGATCATCTCAAGAGCATCCCCCAGATCATAAATATCGCTCATCCAAACAGGGAATTCATTCATCAGCGCCTGAACCTGAACCTGATCATTCTCCTCTTTATTACCAATAATTAAATCAGGTTGCAGATCCCTGATTCTTTGCAGATCAAGTTTTTTTGTCCCCCCTACTTTAACTTTTGATACAAACATTTCCCGGGGATGAATACAGAATTTGGTTATCCCAACTACTTCATTTTCCAGACCAAGATCAAACAGCAACTCAGTTTGAGAAGGTACCAGGGAAATAATTCTTTTAGGTGACTTATTGACAGAGATTTGTCTCCCCATCTGATCACAGACTGTGCGCTTTTGCATACTTTTACAAAGTAAGTTAATTTTTAGCAATGCCTAAATGGATCCTTTATTCACTCCTGCCACTTTCTCTTGGAGCATATTTCCTGATTGGATATCATATTGACAGATCAAACTTCACTCAGCTGATTTCAGTTTACAGCAGCTTATTCTTAGCCAGCTATATCCTCATTAAAAACAGGGCATATTTTGATCCGGATCTGCTTTTATTAGTCTCAGTTATTTTCAGACTTTGTTTGCTGTTTTCAATCCCTGCACTTTCAGATGATTTTTACAGATTTTTATGGGATGGCAGAATCCAGCAGCTGAATTTTAATCCCTTCGATTATACACCGAGACAAATATTAAATCAAAGCTCCGACGTATTTCTTCATCAGATATTCCCTTTACTTAACTCGCCTGATTATTTCAGCGTTTACCCCCAATTATGTCAGAGTATCTTTTGGCTGGCCTCCCGCATCGGTCAGGATGAATTACTCACTAACGTAATTGTCCTTAAGCTGATTATTATACTTTCTGAAATCTGCACAATCATATTACTAAAGAAACTTCTGAATAGCTGCAATAGAGATAAAACATTAGTTTTAATTTATGCTTTAAACCCTCTAGTTATAATTGAATTAACAGGAAATATCCATTTTGAAGCTTTAATGATAAGCTTTTTCTTACTTGCAGTCTGGCTAATCAAAAACAACAGGACAAACTATTCCACAATAGCACTTTCCCTTGCAATTCAAGTCAAATTACTACCAATAATTTCATTGCCTTTATTAGTCAGAAAGCTGGGATTACAAAGAGCTCTTGGATATGGGATCCTTTGCTTCGCAATCACTGTGCTTATCAGTTTGGGTACTATAAACTCATTTGAACGCATCTCACATATAGCAGAAAGCCTGAATTTATACTATGGAACCTTCGAATTCAATGCCGGGATATATACTTTATTCAGATCGATAGGCTGGTGGATTCTGGGTTACAATCCCATAAATGTAGTAACCAAAATATTATTTATGCTTTCTATTGCCGGCATGATATGGATCTATCTGAAAAAAAATGATCTTTTATCAGGATTTTTCTGGCTCCTGACTGTTTATCTGGCATTTTCAGCTATTGTGCACCCATGGTATATTTGTCCGCTGATCGCTTTAACACCCTTCGTAAAATATCGTTTTGCAGTATTGTGGTCAGCACTTATTCCATTAAGTTACATTGCCTACAGTACAATACCATACAAGGAAAATATATTTTTGATTACTGCTGAATACCTGATTGTGACAGGTTTTCTGATTTATGAATATCGAAGTATAAAAGAATCTAATCTTCGTAAAAATCCTGAAGGGCTCCGAAATAATTAAGATTCCATCCGTCGATCATATCCTCATAATCTGAATCAGGAATATTGGTATGCCGCAATTCAAGTGAAGTACCATTCTTATCAGGATGCAGAATAAAAGTAACTATAGATTCCGGCTGATCTCCGAAATACCATTGTTGAACTATTTTCTTATTCTCAACAAATTCAATATTCTTTCCAACTATGCTGTCATCCCACAGCGAGAACTCAGACCCGGGTACAGTACTCATTATAGCTTCTGCACCGGTCCACAGAGAAATGGTTAGCGGATTGGTCAATGCCAGGTATACTTCTTCAGGACTTGCCTGGATAAGATAATAGCTTTTAAAATCTTTCATATTTACTCTGTAAATCTAAGATTAATACCCCGGTATTTAGCTTAAAATCACAACTGAAAGCAGAATCCGGCATCTAGGATAAAACAAATATGCGAAAATCACTTTTTTTATTTTTTGCAGCAACATTTTTACTCAAACATCGTCCTATAAACGAATATCAAGAAACAATACTGAGAATTTATGCCGATCCGGAATCTTAAAAATTACAATCATTCTGTTATAACTAACCCCAAAATGATGACACTTCGTCTGAGTTATATCCCGGAACTTGTACCTCAGATTCCTGCTGCAGTTGATTATGTGCTAAGCAAATTAACCTTCGAGCCGGTTGAGATTATTGATTTTAAAGAAAGGATTAACACCGGTCCAATTGTTCTTAATGATTGCTCAGGCAATACCCTGACCCTCATTTTACATGAATTGAACAATGATCAGGAAGTTAAATATATCATTATCCATACTGATGATTGTCTTCGCGACTATCACAAGTATATTATTGCAGGAGTTGAATTTATTAACAGGCCTGAATATACAAATGCAGGATTACAGGTTGATTTCTTAGATAACAGAGATAATCGCTACACCCTACTCGAAGAAAGAATTTATACAGATTACTGAAAACTAATTAAATGTTATGAAATTCTTAAAAGTCCTGAAAAACAATAATCAGATAGCAAGTGAAACAGTAAAGAATGCTTTTTATCCTGAAAATGTGGGTAGTTTTTCGATGAAGATGGTTTTCAATGGGAACACAAACTATACTATCGGTAGAAGACAATTAAACCTTTATCCTGATAGTTTTCTAACCATTAATCAGGGAACCACCTATTCAAGTAAGGTTGATTCATGGCAGCCGGTTAACAATTTGTCAATATCGTTTTCCCCACTCTTTCTTGCCGACTTTTGCAGAGCACATAAAAACATTCACCAATCACTTCTTGACGACCCTTACAAAAACGAAGATATCAGCCGGGATTTCTTTTTAGAAACAATTTATCCCTTTTCAGGGGATATGAAATATAATATTCTTCATCTGAAACATCAGATTGAAATGGAAACAACTGACGATTTACTGATCAATGAATATCTATATCACTGCCTTCTAAACTATTATAAAGTTTATCATAAAGAGGTGCTGGGAAAATCTGAAAAACTGAATTTCTTAAACAACAGTACAAAAATCGAAATTCTTAAGCGCCTGACTTTTGCAAGAGAATTTATCAATAGCAATTATAATAAATGCATTGATCTCGAAGATATCGCTAAAAGCGCCTGCTTATCAGTAAATCATTTACTGCGAACCTTTAAACAGGCTTATGGGATATCACCTCATCAATATTTGATACAGGTAAGAATTGAGAGGGCCAAATATTTTCTAAAGAACACCTCCTATACCCTTAATGAAATTGTAGAACTTATCGGCTTTGAATGCCCGAGTTCCTTTATCAGACTTTTCAGAACAATGAATAAGACCACACCGGGGAAATACCGGGCTTGCGTTTAATTATTCTGTCTTTGGTAAGGGAACTCCCTCTTTCTGAATTTTCCTTCTGATTGACCTTCGATCCGGGCCAGGATCTCAAATCGGATTAAATATATCTACAGGTAAAAACAAGCAGTAAAGACAGGTTCTCACTCCACTTAACACAGATCAGTCATTATTGAGAATTTAAAAACAAAGCCCTATTTCAAGGTCTGAGCGTTTTGAAATTACCATTTAACATACTTTAACATATGCCATTAGACAACTTCCTGAATAAACCCTGCCTGAACCAGCCTTCCCCTGATTTTAGTTTCTGAAATTACTTATAAAATACTGTTAATAAGCTATTTATACAAAAACCAATTCAGATCCGGGCCCATTCCGGAAAATCTCAACTCATTTATTAACCAGCAAAGAATGGTGCTTTTTACCTATATCCCAATACACATTCCGATGCAAATTTGCTTATAGTAAATCCAAAAAAATTAGAATATGAAACTAAGAACATTAATGTTATCTGCTGTACTATGTACAACATTAACTGTTACAGCTTTTGCTGATAACCTTCCGGCTCCGAAAGCAAAAAATGTCATTGATCAATTTGCAGACAGTCATATGAGTACTGATGCAAACAAACTTTCTAAAATTCTCAGTGCCGATGCAACTTTCAAATTTACAAAAGGAACTGAGGTACTCTCACAGAGTCATATTTCTATACTTAAACAGATGAGACAGAATGATGGAATTAAGCAAAATTGCACTACAGATATTGAAGTGCTTTCTAGTAATGATGCTATGGTTATGGCCAAAGTTAATTTCATTTATAATGATTTTATTATTGAGAACTACCTGACACTTGAGCTGGACCAAAACCAAAACTGGAAAATTACCAGAATCAATAAATTCTTTAAAGATTAAAGAATCAGGAGATCAAAAGATCATTAGTAAAAAATGATAAACACTGGACCGGAATAGTAATCTTCCAGTTCTCTGATTTTATTAAAACAATATAAAATATATCTAATAGATAGTCTGGAAGCAGTAACAGATCAGGATTTTGATTATCTAAACAAGAAATAACTATTCAAATAAATATTGATATGTTTCAAAATTCTAATTCAGTTAAATCAGAAAGATATAGCAGCAGATATACGAGAGGATATCTTAAGATGCTGAATAATGACGGACAGGCTGATACAGATAATTATATTAATCAGTTCTATGAATCGAAAAACTATCAGGAGAGGCTGGAGGCCATCCGTTATCTCATTACTGTATCAGGCAAATATTCCTTTTCGTCAAAAATTTTTGCTGATGCCCTCAAAGATTTCTGTTCACAAGTAAAGGTTTATGTATTACAACATTATGATTTTCTAACTAACAAGAGCCCTGAGATAGAACACTGTCTGGAAAATATTGCAAATAATGATGAGAAACTTCAGTTAAGGGCTTTAGCAATCGAAAAGCTGAGTGAATTCAATAATATGAAGCATTATGATCTGTTCTTCTCCACTTCTTTGTTAAAAAGTTCAAAAGAATCGGCCGCCGGGTTAAAGGGATTATACAAACTGAATGCGGAAAAAGCTTATCAAATGGCAAAATTCAGGGCAAATACTTCAAACGGTAATCTGGATCTAACGATTGCCAATATTTTTTGTTATGAAGGCAGTACAAATGATCTTGATTTTTTCAGGCAAAGGCTTAAGGGGCGAAATAAATTCAATAAAATTGATTTTCTCAGAATATACCTGAAAATGCTGGCTAAATTCAAGAATGGGTCAATAATTAAGAGTCACATTCTGTTTATAAGCGAGGATATTATTGCAACATCTAACAGAGATATTATTCAACTCCTGATCATGGAGCTGCATAAATTTATCTCAGAAAATCAGATACTTTGCGAAGGAGATATCGGACTGGATTCGTTTTTAAACCAGACTATTGATCTTCTGCTTGAAAAAAACTACAGATATCGGGACTTACCCGATCCATTCAGGCCTATTTAAATTATACTATTTAAAATTAAAAGCCCTGCCCCCGTATTGATACACGGGTCAGGGCTTTTAATTTAACTATAAGAATGTTGTGTCAAATTATTTGGCACTATTCTTCTTCTCAGTAACTTCATTTCTGATTTCCTGAGCCAGATTTTTCAAATCCTGCATACCTTTACGAACACGGGTTCCGGCTGCACTGTTTCCTGAATTGTAAAATTTGTTTGCATCAACTTCAACTGAAGCCAGCAAATCTTTCATTTTTGTAAATTTATCCATTGTTATTTTTTTTAAGGTTAAACAAATCTAATTTAATTACAGGTATTGGCAAGGCCTTTTTTATTTATTTTTTCCTTTATTTTCTGAATTAACCTCAACTTTGAGTCTGAAACTTTTTGCTGTTTAGTTTTTATAAACTCTCTATAAAATTTTCAATTTCATTTATAATCTGTACTTAAAATTAATGACTCATAATTATAAGTAAACTGATCTTCATCATATTAATCTCTGCACATAATCACTTAAAATACAGAGCTAATTAAGTAAATTTACTTAGTGCATATCTAAAAAAAGGAGGATTAAATCATGACACTTATCAAAAGAAGACCCTTATTTACAGATTTCTTCGAAAACGATCGTTTCTTTGACAGCTTCCAAAAAGATTGGATCAACCGTATACCTTCTGTAAATATTACTGAAAACAGCAAAGAGTTTAAAATTGAGTTTGGTGCGCCAGGGCTCAAAAAGGAAGATTTTAAAATTGATATCGATAAAAATACCCTGACGGTAAGCTCTGAGAAAGAAGAAAAAAACAAAGAAGAGAATGAACGATTCACAAAACAGGAATTCAATTACTCATCTTTTAGTCGCTCGTTCATGCTGCCCGACTCGATAGAAACAGATGATGTGAAAGCAAAATATGAAGATGGAGTCTTAAAAATCCATCTTGCCAAAAAAGAGGATTCGAAAAACAAAGAGAGAAAACAGATCCAGGTTTCCTGAGCCTGGTATAAACCGGATAGAGCTCTCTATCCGGTTTGTTATTTTATTCAAATTCTATTTCTTAAAATACCATGTCATCATTCCGCTTTATCATTCCTTTCAACAAGATCAGTATTAACGATTTGCCACAGGTAGGTGGTAAAAATGCTTCCCTGGGTGAAATGTTCAATCAACTAAGACCAATGGGGGTTCAGATTCCCGATGGATTTGCATTGAATGCTGATGCTTACCGGTTATTTCGTAAGGCTAATGGAATTGAAAAAAAACTCAGTGATCTGCTTCTTTCTTTAGACACCAAAGATTTCACAAACCTCTCTTCAATTGGCAACCAGGCACGCAAACTCATTATGGAGGCAAAACTTCCGGACGGGATCATTAAAGAGTGTCAGGAAGCGTACGCTCAATTATGCAAAGTTACAGGAACAGAGATTCAAGACGTTGCAGTCAGAAGCAGTGCTACAGCCGAAGATCTTCCAACTGCAAGCTTCGCCGGTAGAATGGAGTCTTATCTGAATATCAGTGGTTATACTCAACTGGTAGAAGCTATTCACAAGTGCTATGTATCCCTGTTTACTGACAGGGCAATAAAATACAGGCAGGACATGGGTTTCATGGACATGGATATCGCTATATCAGTTGGAGTTCAGCAAATGGTGCGAAGCGATAAAGCTTCTTCAGGAGTAGCATTTACAATCGATCCCGACTCGGGATTTAAAAACACAATTGTGATTAATAGTATCTGGGGCCTTGGAGAAAACATTGTCCAGGGAAGAGTTACCCCCGATGAATGGACAATTTTCAAACCTGTTCTTGAGGAAGGTAAATACGATCCCATTTTAAAGAGTCATTGTGGAGCAAAGGAATTTACCCTTATCTACTCCGAAAATCCGGAGAAACAATCTGCTGAAAAGACAATTGTAAATCTGAACACTTCTTCTGAAAAGTCTAAGCTCTTATCCCTTAATAAAGATGAAGTCATTAAGCTTGCAAATTGGTGCTTAAGCATTGAGAAGCATTATGGTAAAGCAATGGATATCGAGTGGGCTAAAGATGGAATCAGTGGCCAGCTTTATATTGTTCAGGCACGTCCTGAAACGGTACATGCCAAACCTCCTAAACAAGTCCATGAAATATTCAAATTAACAGGAAAATCCAGATTAATAGGTTCAGGAATAGCCCTTGGAGATAAGATTGCAGCAGGAAAGGCAAGAATCCTGAGCAGTCCGCTTGAAGGCGATCAATTACAGGAAGGCGAGATTCTTGTAACCGATATTACAAATCCCGACTGGGATCCGGTGCTTAAAAAAGCGGCGGCAATCATCACTAACAAAGGAGGCAGAACAAGTCATGCTGCAATCGTTGCCAGGGAATTGGGTACCGTTGCAGTTGTAGGAACCGGTAATGCAACAACGCTAATAAAAAACGGAGATCTG
>JBAZHY010000018.1:12301-12811 GCA_041652175.1 Pedobacter sp. | reverse complement strand
GAAATTTGCTGAAAAGGCTCAGCAAAGCGGTGTGGATGCAATTGTTGCCGAAGGATTTGAAGCCGGCGGACATAACGGGAGAGAAGAAACCACTACCCTTTGTCTGGTACCCGAAATATGTGATGCGGTTTCAGTTCCTGTGATTGCTGCCGGAGGTATTGGCAGCGGAAGGGCCATGCTGGCGGCTTTCGCTTTGGGTGCGGAGGGGGTACAGGTCGGTTCATTGTTTGCAGCTTCTGATGAATCATCGGCACATATTAACTTCAAAAATGCGATTATCAATGCCGGCGAAGGGGATACCCGTCTGAGTTTAAAATCCCTTGTCCCGGTAAGACTGCTTAAAAATGAATTTTACCGCAAAGTGGCAAATGCTGAAGCAGAGGGTGCCGGCCGCACAGAATTGATCGAACTTCTGGGCAGGGGCCGTGCGAAAAAGGGTATGTTTGAAGGAGATCTGAACGAAGGTGAGCTGGAGATCGGACAGATAGCATCTGCAGTTCATCAGATCAG
>JBAZHY010000018.1:0-12291 GCA_041652175.1 Pedobacter sp. | reverse complement strand
TTCTTAAGGATATTTGGGATGAATTTCTATCAGGGAAAGAAAGAATAAGCAAATTAAATTTTGAAAGTCAATGAAACATTTGGATATAACAATCACCGGGAAGGTGCAGGGCGTATTCTTCAGGGCTACGAGCAAGGCTGTGGCAGATCAGCTGGGAGTTAAAGGGACTGCCAGAAACCGTACTGACGGAAGCGTTTTTATAGAAGCTGAGGGGGATGATTTTTCATTGGAGCTGTTCCTTGAATTTTGCCGGAAGGGTTCAGACCGTTCAGTGGTTGAAAATGTAAGTACAATCGAAGGTGAATTGAAAAACTATACTAATTTTGAAGTGGTTAAAAGGTAATTTATTCATGTTAAGCAACTCTATCATTGTCAGCAATTAAGAAATTTGCCGGTCAGACTGCGATTTACGGGATAAGTACTGTAATCACCAGGTTTCTGAATTTCATTCTTACCCCGGTTTATGTAGGGCTTTATCCTCCAAAGGTTTACGGAATTTTCTCTGTGATGTACAGCTGGGCATCTATGCTGAATGCCATGCTCGCTTTCGGAATGGAGACTACTTTTTTCAGGTATCTGAGTAAATATGAGAATGATAAGCAAAAGGTGTACAATAATACCTTTTTTACGGTATGCCTGAGCTCCCTGATTTTTTTGCTGTTTACAGTTCTTTTTGTAGATAATATTGCCGCCTGGATGCAGGGAGGATCTGAGAATAATCCTGATTATGCGACATATATAAAGTATTTCATCTATATCCTGGTTATAGATGCATTGGCGGTAATCCCCTTTGCCAAAGTCAGGGCAGACGGCAAACCAATTCGTTATAGCCTGATCAAGTTTGCCAATATCCTCACTTTTATAGGATTAAATCTGCTGTTCATATTTGTATTGCCGATTGTTATTAAGACTGACTGGCCCGGGTCGGAATTTATTTCCGGCTGGTACAGGGAGGGCTGGGTTGGTTACGTCTTTTTATCCAATCTGATTGCCAGTATACTAACATTGATTTTACTGATTCCCGAACTACTGCAGCTGACTTTATCCTACGACAGGAAGATGCTGCGTGAAATGCTGGTTTATAGTGTTCCGGTACTGATAGCCAATATTTCATTCATCATCAATGAAAATATTGATAAGGTATTTCTTGATCAGTTACTTCCGGCCGGAATATCAGAACAGGAGGTAGGTATCTATGCGGCATGTTGTAAGATTGCTGTGTTCCTGAGTATTTTTATTAATGCTTTCAGACTGGGTGCCGAGCCTTTCTTCTTCAGCCACTCCAAAAATGCCAATTCAGGGGAAACCTATGCCCGTATTATGAATTTCTTCGTGATTGCCGTATGCCTGATTTTTGTTCTGCTGGTAGCGAATATCGAAATCCTGAAATATTTTATTAAGGGCAAGGATGCAGCCGAGCAGGCTCTTTACTGGTCGGGCCTGAGGATCGTACCGGTTCTTTTGTTTGGCTATGTGAGCCTTGGGATTTATATTAATTTATCGATCTGGTATAAACTTTCCGATCAGACAAGGTTCGGACTTTATATTTCGGGTGTAGGGGCATTGCTGACCATTATCCTGAATGTGATTTATATCCCCCGCTATAGTTATATTGCCTCGGCATGGATATCACTGACGGCTTATACATCTATGATGATACTTTCGTATTTATGGGGTCAGAAGCATTATCCCATCCCGTACAACCTGAAGAAGAACCTGGCTTATATTCTGGCTTCGGTTTGTATTGTTTTTGTAGCATTTGTTGTATTTGAGCGTAATCTGCTGATTGGGAATGCCCTCTTTATTATATTTACCCTGATGATCCTTTTTGTTGAGAGGAAGGAGATTAAGGCAATTTTTGAAACCAAATGAATATCAGAATTATAAACAGATCATCCCATTCATTGCCGGCCTATGAAACACAGGCGTCTGCAGGCATGGATCTTCGCGCAAATATTGAGGAGGCAATAGTTCTGAAGCCAATGGAACGTAAACTCATCCCAACCGGATTATTTATCGAGCTTCCTGTCGGATATGAAGCCCAGATAAGACCCAGAAGTGGGTTGGCTTACAAGCATGGAATCAGCATTTTAAATACTCCCGGAACCATTGATGCTGATTATCGCGGGGAAATAAAGGTCCTTCTGATCAATTTTTCGGATACCGAATTTATCGTGAACAATGGAGAGCGTATAGCACAGATGGTTATTGCCCGTCATGAGCAGGTAATCTGGGAGCAGGTTGAAATATTGAGTGATACTGTACGTGGTGCAGGGGGGTACGGACATACAGGGGTTTAAATTATGAAGAAGGCCGTAGTCATATTTTCTTTGGTACTCTGTACTTCTGCTCTTTTTGCCCAGCGGAATAAGCAGCAGCAGAAGAAGGATGTGGTTATCGTTACCGGTAAGATGCTGAGCCAGAGGGACAGCAATCTGGTTAAGGATCTGTTCTTTGAGGGTTTACAGGAGAAATTAGTGATGAATTATCCTCAGGCGGCAGCCGGTTTTTCAAAAGTTCTGGAGGTTGATCCTGCCAATGATGCGGCCATGTACGAACTGGGGAGCATAAAGTTTGCGGATGACCGGCTTGAAGAGGCTGAATATCTGATCAGGAATGCAGTTACGGTTAATCCTGAAAATGAATGGTATTGGGTCTTACTGGCAGATATTTATAAAAAAGGCAATAAGATAGATAAATTGGTTCCTGTGCTGACAGAACTGATGAAGATTGACCCGGATAATGAAGCTTATTTTTATGATAAGGCAAATGCATTATTATTGCTTAAAAAGGTAGATGAGGCCATTGCCGCTTATGATGAAGTTGAGAAACGGTTTGGCCCATCAGAGGAGCTTTCAGCTGCCCGACAGCGCATTATGATGCAGCAGGGCAAGTCCGCCAGGCTGGAGGAGGAACTTCGCAGACAGATTGCTGCCAATCCGCAGGAAATCCGTAATTATATTTTTCTGAATGAGGTTTTAACCAAAGCCGGCCAAAGGGGAAAAGCAATTGAAATACTGAATAAGGCAAAGCAGATAGCTCCGTCGGATGCACTGATCAGACTGGCTCTTGCTGATCAATACAAGGCATTGAGACAGTTTGATAATACTTTCATTGAGTTGAAAGTGGCTTTTAATGATCCGAATATGAATATTGATGAAAAAGTGAGGATTGTGCTTTCCTTTTTCCCAATGTTTGCCGATATGAAAGCAAGGGCCAATGCCAATGAATTAACCTCTATTATGGTAAAAGTCCATCCTGACGAAGCGAAAGCATTTGCTGTTCACGGGGATGTACTGTTTCAGGAGCGGAAATTTGCTGAGGCTAAAGAGTCCTATCTTAAAGCTCTGAAGATCAATGATCAGGTATACCAGATCTGGGAACAGCTGCTTCGTATAGAGATCAATCTTAATCAGTTTCAGGAGCTTGTTAAAGACGGGCAAACGGCTTTGAGTATTTTCCCGAATCAGGCGGCATTATATCTCTACACCGGGATCGGTCTTGCTCAAACCGGACAGCATGAGAGGGCTGTTTCCTATCTGAAGAATACGCTGGATCTGGAAACTGAGAATAAAGAGATACTGATGCAGGTATATTCTATGCTGGGCGATTCATACAATGCACTTAAAAAGCATAAGGAATCTGATCAATCTTATGACAAGGCATTAGAAATTGATCCGGGAAATAGTTATGTACTCAACAATTATGCGTACTATTTATCGTTAAGAGGAGAAAACCTTGAACAAGCGGCAAGAATGTCAAAGCGTTCGATAGAGCTTGATCCGGGCAATTCATCTTCTGAGGATACTTATGCCTGGATACTGTTCAGACTGAAGAAATATGATGAGGCAAGAGTCTGGATTGAGAAAGCGCTTGGAAACGGTTCAGGTACAAATGCAACCCGGACAGAGCATTACGGAGATATTTTATTTTTTCTCGGAGAAGGGGAAAAAGCACTTGAACAATGGCAAAAAGCAAAAAGCCTGGGTTCAAAATCAAATACATTGGATAAAAAAATAAATGAAAAGAAATATTCTGAATAAGCTGATTTATTTGTTTGTCATTATTGCAGGGCTGTCGTCATGTAAATCTAAAAAGCTGGTTTTAAATCCGGAACCGGCTTCTGAACTTGTGGTTGTTCAGGCGATTCCGGCAGATAACAGTAAGCTCAATAAGATCAATCAGATCAGGAACAGGGATTTAGGTTTCAGTACTCTTATTATTAAAGCTAAAGCCGATCTGAGTATCGACAACAAGAGTAATGAGGTGAATATGAATATCCGGATGAAGAATAATGAGGTACTCTGGGTTTCAGTAACTGCTATGGCCGGACTGGAAGTTGCAAGGGCACTCATCACCCCTGACAGCGTGAAGATCCTTAACCGTCTGGATAATATTTATATCAAAAAACCTTTCAGCTATATTTATGAATTTACCAACGACAAAGTCAATTTCATGACATTACAGTCTGTCCTGATTGGTAACACTATTTCTGAATATCTCAGCGATTCAACTGAGCTGAGTGCTGAAGGCGATGATACTTTACTGAAAAGTATTTTAGGATCCCTGGTTTATGATCTTAAAGCCAATCAGCAGAGCAAGGTTACCCTGAATAAGTTGAGTGATAATCTTTCAGGACAGGAACTCGCGGTGAATTATGGTAATTTTATTTCATTAAACCAGCATGATTTTCCTTATTTAGTGGAGATGAATACAAAAACAAAAAAGAAATCCCTGGGACTTAAACTGGAGTTTTTAAAAGTGGATGTAGATGGTATTATAGATCTGCCTTTTAGGGTGCCGGATCGGTTTTTGATAAAAAATTAAATACATTTGGTTGAATGAATGCCTTGAAGAGTATATTCTTTTTGTTTGTTTTCTGCTTTGCTGCAGAATCCTTTGCCCAGAGCAGTTCTGAGCTTAAGAGGCAGAAGGAGGCTCTGACCAGGGAGATTGAATCGCTGAACCGCAGTCTTAATCAAACGGCTAACAATAAAAATTTATCCCTGAAGGAGATCCGTGCATTGAATGCCCAGATCCGGCTTCGCGAACGTAAGATCAGTGTCATCAACTCTGAGGTAAAACTCCTTGATAATCAGATTTCTGAAAATTCAGGTACAGTACGTTCCCTTCAGGGTCAGCTCATTAAACTCAAAAAGGAATATGCAGCGATGGTTCTTTTTGCTTTTCGTAATCAGAGTGCATACAGCAAGCTGATGTTTATTTTTGCCTCTCAGGATTTTAATCAGGCTTATAAGCGATTAAAATACCTGCAGCAGTTCAGTGAGTACAGAAAGAAGCAGGCCAGATATATTGAGGGAACACAAAACGATCTGAATCATAAGATCACTGAATTAGATAAGAACAAGAAAGAGAAAAACAATTTGCTCACCGATCAGCAGAAAGAGCGAAAAACCCTTGCTATTCAGAAAAACAGTAAATCAAAGGTTTTAAGCAGCCTGACCAGTCGGGAGAAAAAGCTGAAGCAGGAATTAACCCAGAAACAAAGGGAATCGGCAAGGCTAAACAGAGCGATTCAGAATGCAATTAACCGTGAGATAGATGAAGCCAGAAAAAGGGCGGAGGCAGAAGCCAAAGCGGGTAATAAAGACGGTTCTCCACCCCGTAATATTGCAAGTGGTTCGAGTATTCTTGCAGCAACACCTGAATCGGCCAAGCTTTCATCCGATTTTCTTGGAAGCCGTGGTAATTTGCCCTGGCCGGTAACGAGCGGAATGATCATTGAGGATTTTGGGAACCATACTATTGGCCGCAATGTAACTGTCGAAAATAATGGTGTTGATATTAAAACGGCTCCCGGATCTGCTGTAAGGGCAGTTTTTAGCGGTGAGGTTGCAGCGGTTCAGAATATCTCCGGATCTTATGCCGTTCTGATCAGACACGGGGAGTATTTTACGGTTTATTCAAATTTAAAGTCGGTTTCTGTATCAAGAGGGCAGAAAGTTTCGTTAAAGCAAAATATAGGGGTTGTAATTACTGATCCTGTCGACGGAACAACCGAAATACACTTCGAAGTGCGTAAAGGCGCTGCTCCAATGAACCCTGCCGGCTGGCTTGCTAATTAATTTTTAAACTAAAGGGATTTTAAATACCTATATTTGTATATTGAATTTATATTATGTTTTATTCTGAATTATTATTTATGAATATCGGGGGACCGGAGATGATCCTGATTTTCCTCGTTGTCTTACTTCTTTTCGGAGGTAAGAAACTTCCTGAGCTTGCCCGCGGATTGGGTAAGGGCCTGAGGGAGTTTAAAGATGCATCGGATGGTATAAAGCGGGAAATCCATAATAATATTAATGCCGTAAATGAGGTAGCTGATCAGGCAAAAGCAGAAATAGAGTCTGCTACCGGTTATCTTGATACAGAATCACCTTCCCATACGGATAATTCCAATTACAGTAATCCGGATGAAGCTGTTTTAGAGCATGGATATGCTTCTCTGGATCAGACAGCTTTAGAAAATGATGTTAATACCCAGACTGAATCTATGGCACATCATATCGAAGATCCGGCTGCAGAAAATACAGGTACTTCTGAAGAATCAGGAGTAGATCAAACGAAACAAGCACATTAAATAAACCATCATGTTAAACTCAATTTTATTAATTGCCGGACTTGGAGCCACTGAAATTATCTTAATCGTAGTGGTTGTTCTGTTAATGTTCGGAGGTAAGAAAATTCCGGAACTTATGCGCGGACTGGGCAAGGGGATTAAGGAATTCAAAACTGCCCAGAACGGAGAAGGGGAAACCCCTTCAAAAGATCAGGACCCTAAATAGTATTAAATCTATTGAAAATGATCCTGCCTGCTTCCAATTTCATTGGCAGAGGGGAGGGTCATTTTATTATTTTGGCTTTTTAGAAGTCCTTAAATGACTTTAAAGCCAGCCCCGGCCGGAACAATTATGAGCTTTCTCATAATGATGGCCTTGACAAAATATATATACAAATAATACATCATTTCAGGCATGGAAGGTCTTTCTTCTCTTTCCAAAATTCAATCAGCATTAGCAAACCGGAACCCTGCGATTACTTTAAGTGATATTGTAGGGCATTATCTCAGACGTATAGATCAGAATTCTGATCTGAATGCCTTTATAGAGGTTTTTGCTGATGAGGCCCGTGCCGAAGCAATACGCATTCAGCAGAAAATTAATTCGGGAACTGCCGGAAGACTGGCAGGTATGGTTATTGGAATAAAGGATAATATCTGTTTTAAAGACCATCATGTTTCTGCCTGTTCAAGAATACTTGAAAACTATGTTTCCCCCTTTTCTGCAACTGTGGTTGAACGTCTTATTGCTGAAGATGCCATTATTATCGGGCGTTTGAATTGTGATGAGTTTGCAATGGGGGCATCCAACGAATCGTCTTATTTCGGAGCGGTAAAGAACTTTGCAGACAAGAGCAGGGTTTCGGGAGGATCTTCAGGCGGTGCTGCAGTAGCAGTGCAGGCAGGGCTTTGTTTGGCAGCCCTGGGAACGGATACCGGCGGCTCTGTTCGTCAGCCCGCTTCATTTTGTGGAGTTATAGGATTGAAACCCACTTATGGCAGGGTATCACGTCATGGAATAATTTCCTATGCTTCTTCTTTCGATCAGGTTGGCCCGATTACCAATACGGTTGAAGATGCTGCAATCCTGCTTGAGGTAATTGCCGGTCCTGACAAGTACGACAGCACGGCTTCTTCAAAAGCTGTTCCCTCAGTTAATCTGTCTGAACAATCAGATCAGAAGAAAAAGATTGCATACCTGTCTGAAGCACTGCATTCAGAAGGATTGGATCCTGAGGTAAAACAGGAATTTGAAAAGAGTATTGAAGCCCTGAAAGCAGCAGGACACCGGCTTGAACCTGTTTCATTTGATCTTCTGGAATATGTAGTTCCAACATATTATATATTGACTATGGCGGAGGCTTCTTCCAATCTGGCGCGCTATGATGGGGTTCATTATGGCTATCGCAGTAAGAAAGCTGCCGATCTTGAATCAACTTATAAGACATCGCGCTCTGAAGGCTTCGGTCCTGAAGTGAAACGCAGAATTGTACTGGGTACATTTGTTCTCAGTGCCGGATATTATGATGCTTACTATGCTAAAGCTCAGAAAGTACGCCGTATGATCCGTGATAAAACCAACGAAATTCTGAAACAATACGATTTTATTCTTTTGCCAACTGCCCCAACTCCTGCTTTTACAATTGGGGAAGGAAGCGATGATCCTGTTGTAAATTATCTGGCAGATATATTTACTGTACAGGCTTCCCTTGCAGGAATTCCGGCTATTTCAGTTCCTGCCGGTGAAAGTAAAACCGGATTACCGATCGGAATGCAATTGCTTGGAAAACGCTTTGAAGAAGCCGAATTGTTAAAATTTTCTCAAAAATTCATTAAGCTGCTTAATCCTGCTTAAATTTGCGGGTCGATAAATAGCTTTGCCTATGATCAAAAAATCAGTATTCTGTATCTTCCTTAAGTTATTGATCCCGGTCATCTGGTGCTCAGCGTCACCCTTATCTCCTTCACTTCTTAATGATAATCCGGCAGTAAAGGATTCCCTTCCTGTACCACCCGAAATTACAGATCCGGTATTATCTTATCAGAATCTTATTTTTAAGAACAGGCTTGATTCCCTTCAAAAGAATGTCGCACTTACCTACAACGAACATGTTCAGAAGTATATAGATACCTATATCAGCCGGAAAGAACAGATTGGCAAAATGCTTGGACTATCTGAGTACTATTTCCCGATTTTTGAAAAGGCCCTGGAAGAGATGGGGATACCTGAAGAGCTCAAGTTTCTGACTGTCGTGGAGTCTTCATTGAATCCTCAGGCGGTTTCGAGATCAGGAGCTGTAGGCCCCTGGCAGTTCATGTCTGCAACGGCAAAAGGCTACGGATTAAAAATGGATACCTATACGGATGAGCGAAAAGATCCGGTAAAAGCAAGTCATGCTGCTGCACAGTATTTGATGGATGCCTATAAACGCACCGGCGACTGGTTATTAACAATAGCCGCCTATAATTGCGGAACAGGCGCCGTGACCAGGGCTATTGCAAAATCAGGAGGGGTTGCCGATTTCTGGAAAGTAAGACCTTTTCTTCCGGTTCAAACTCAAAATTATGTTCCCGCTTTCATTGCAACCATTTATGCGATGTCATACCATAAGGATCATGAGATCTCTGTAAAGCCTGCAGGTTTTAATATTCTGACTGATATCATACCTGTCAATAAAAAGATATCAATTCATAGTGTGGCTGAAGCTGCCGGACTGGATTTGAAGGAACTTTTGATCCTGAATCCTGCATATAAAAAGCAGATTATCAATGGTTCTGAAAGCGCACCGGCCTCTCTGGTGATTCCTACAGTTACCAATTCTGCCTATGCTTCATTGTATGATCTTTTCAATAATACCAACGGGGCTGCTGCACCTCTTCCGCTTTTAAATGTAAATTCTGAATTAAAATCTAGTCCTGTTTCTGAGTCTTCAAAGTCGTCCGGGCCTGTTATTCATAAGGTCAGGGACGGAGAAAATCTTAACCTGATTGCTGAAAACTATAAGCTCGATCCGGAAGATCTGAAAGTATGGAATGATCTTAAAGGAAACCGGGTTATTCCCGGACAAAGTTTAATACTCGGCCCGAAATTAAAAAAAGAAGGATCTGAAAAGGAAAGCAATATTTTTTATTATACGGTTAAAGCAGGTGATACCCTGTCTGAGATAGCCGATAAATTTAAGGGTGTAACGGTTGCAGAGATCAAAGCTTTGAATGGTCTCGTTAAATCAATAATTAACCCGGGAATGCGTCTGAAAATAAATAAGGACTGATTTCTGAATGAAAAGATATACCGGTATCTGATATTGGAGGCATATCGAAAAGAATTGTAATTTTATCCCCCACTAACCAATTCCTGAATAATGAGTAAGATTAATCGTAAACAAGATGCGCTGGATTATCATTCACAAGGTCGTCCGGGGAAAATACAGGTCATACCGACTAAACCAACCAATTCACAACGCGACCTTTCACTGGCCTATTCTCCCGGAGTGGCTGAACCCTGTCTTCGGATAGCAGAGAACAGGGAAGATGTTTATAAATATACGGCCAAGGGCAATCTGGTCGCAGTGATCAGTAATGGTTCAGCAGTACTGGGATTAGGGGATATTGGTCCTGAAGCGGGCAAGCCGGTTATGGAAGGTAAAGGATTGCTTTTCAAAATCTTTGCAGACATTGATGTATTCGACCTTGAGCTGGATACACAGAATATCGATGAGTTTGTCAATATAGTAAAGGCACTTGAACCTACTTTCGGAGGGGTTAATCTCGAAGATATAAAGGCCCCTGAATGTTTTGAAATCGAACGCCGTCTAAAGGAAACCATGTCGATTCCGGTAATGCATGATGATCAGCATGGTACCGCAATTATTTCTGCTGCCGCCCTGATCAATGCCTGTGAACTTCAGAAAAAGAAACTTGACAGGATAAAGATAGTGGTAAATGGTGCCGGTGCAGCAGCTATTTCATGTACCCGTCTTTATGTTAGTCTGGGGGCAAAGAAAGAAAATATTGTGATGCTTGATCGTTCTGGTGTGATCCGCAGCGATCGCAAGAACCTGGGGGGTACTAAGGCAGAGTTTGCCACCAGCCGGAAGATTGATACACTGGCCGATGCGGTAAAGGATTCAGATGCATTCATCGGACTCTCATCTCCGGATGTACTGACTGCGGAGATGCTGAAAACCATGGCTAAGAACCCGATTGTTTTTGCAATGGCGAACCCGAATCCGGAGATTGCTTATGAACTTGCGACCCGTACGCGTAAAGATATCATTATGGCAACCGGTCGTTCTGATTATCCGAACCAGGTAAATAACGTGCTGGGATTCCCTTATATTTTCCGGGGAGCATTGGATGTACGTGCTACAGCTATCAATGAGGAGATGAAGAAGGCAGCAGTGATAGCAATTGCAGAACTCGCTAAAGATCCTGTACCTGAGGCGGTTAATCTCGCGTATAATTGTAAGAACCTGAAATTTGGTAAAGATTATATTATTCCGAAACCCATAGATTTTCGCCTGATTACTTCTGTATCACCTGCTGTGGCAAAGGCAGCTATTGAATCGGGTGTTGCCCGTAAAGAAATCAAAGACTGGGAAGCATATAATGAGGAACTGAAAGCCAGGCTCGGATTGGATGATAAGCTGATGAGAATGCTTACCAATAAGGCTAAATCATCTCCGAAGCGTGTAGTCTTTGCAGAGGCCGATCATTATAAGATTTTGAAGGCGGCCCAGATTGTAAGGGATGAGGGTATTGCCATTCCGATATTACTGGGGAATAAGGAACGTATTCAGTCGATTATAATTGAAAACGGACTTGAGCTGGAAGGGGTAAGTATTATTAATCCGCTGGAGGATACAAGTAATTGTACCAGATATGCCGAATATCTTTATAAAAAGCGTCAGCGCAGGGGTGTAACCTTGTTTGAGGCTAAAAAACTGATGCGCGATCGTAATTACTACGGTGCAGCGATGGTTCAGTTCGGAGAAGCAGATGCCCTTATTTCCGGTTTAACTAAAGATTACGGAACAACCATCAAGCCGGCTTTGCAGGTCATCGGCATTCAGGATGAGGTAAACCGTGTGGCCGGTATGTATATGATGCTTACCAAGAAAGGCCCTGTTTTTTTTGGGGATACTACTGTTAACGAGAATCCTACAGTGGATGAACTGGTAGATATCACCACCCTGATCGATCGTTCTGTAAAGAAGTTTAATATTCAGCCCAGGATCGCTATGCTATCCTATTCCAACTTCGGATCAAATGATGGTGTAGTGCCCCAGAAAGTTCGTCAGGCGGTGAAAATCCTTCATGAGAAGCATAAGGAAATAGTTGTTGATGGCGAAATGCAGGCTAATTTTGCAATGAATCCTGATTTGCTGAAAGATAATTATCCTTTTAGTAATTTAGTAGGGGCTCCTGCAAATGTGCTGATCTTTCCAAATCTTGAGTCGGGAAATATAGCCTACAAATTACTTCAGGAAATCGGGGGTGCTGAGGCTGTAGGACCGATTCTGCTTGGATTGAACAAGCCGGTTCATGTCTTACAGCTGGGAAGTTCTGTTCGTGAGATCGTCAACATGATCACAATAGCTGTGGTTGATGTACAAACAAAAGAAGAACAGGAATCAACTGTAACTAACCGGGTAAAAGATATCTTTAAAAGAAAGATTAAAAAAAATTGATCATATAATAACCTAGTCCTT
>JBAZHY010000017.1:0-12824 GCA_041652175.1 Pedobacter sp. | reverse complement strand
AATTTGGTATAAAAATACTCTTTAATGCATGAAAATGATTTCAGGATTTCTTAGGGTTTCAGGCTTGAAAACTTAAAATCCGGTAAGCTATCCGGATGGAATATTACCTGAATGTTCATATAAAAAACACATATTTTTTACACTAAGTTCCTTGCTGGCGTGAGCATCCCCGCTCGCGCGCCCTGATAGCATATTAATCCTTTTTTACGTCGGACTCATGTTAACTTATGTGCTTTAGGCTTAATGCCGGTATCCAACAAGCTGCATATGGAAATGTTGGCTGTGACACTTACAAACTTAACCGGACTGCGCAGATTAAATAGTGATTAGCTGTCAATTTTCAGATCAGAAAAAAATACCTGATGATTTTATTAAACGAATGTAGTTTACTGTAAGGGTACAGAAAGCCAAACTGTTACATAGAAATTAATCTTATGCTAGACACGTTCGCAATTAAGCACAAGAAGTTCATTTTTAAAGCCGGTGCAAAACAGCAGGTATTCATTTCCACCATCACCTATCTTCAGTTTTATCTTCAGTTTATCGGGACTTAAAGGAAAATTTCTGCAGATAATATTTGCCTTTTTAAAATTTTGTACTTTAATAAAATCGCCGTAATTCCAGGCCTTTTTTAATCTGAATTTCCGTCCGGGGAATGAGCTGTTAAGTTTATCAGAGGTATATAAATGAGTATGCTGATGGAGCTTATGTAAAGCAAAATCCCGGGTAATCAGTTTAAAACAACCGGCTTTAAGTAAAGCAGCGTCTGGTTCATAAATGTATTCCAGCGGTTTGGAATATTGCCTGATTTCATAACCTTTTTCCTCACTGATTCTGAAGGAATAAGTTTCCTCCTGATAAGATCCTGGAAAGACACAGATAATCACCGGGTCAACGGATGTTTTGCCTTTACGAATTAAAAAGAGTAATTCTTTGCATTCATTTTTAATACTGACTATATGTATACTGCTTACTGCTCCCAACTCCTGTATACCTGAATGAATGTCGAGCAGGGGAGCTGCTTTAATCATCAACAGATGGCATTGTTCCGTTAATAATTCCAGATTACTGATTACATCCGGTTCACAATCCTTAAATAGAAATACCTTTTTGCTTGAGATCCTGCGTGAAGGATCAATATAAACCGTATCGAAGTGTTGTCCGGATTCCTTTAAATAGCTAATGCCGTCTGTGTTCAGGTAATTAATTTTTACACCAAGCTTTATAGAATTATGTTTTGAAATTTCAGATAAATCCCGGTTTATTTCACAATGATGCACCCTGGCGGCTTTCAGCGCAAAATAATAGGAATCAACCCCAAACCCTCCTGTCAGATCAATAATATCCTCGCCGATGATTAAGGAGGCTTTATAAGCTGCTGCTATTTCAGATGAAGATTGTTCAATAGGCAGACGGGACGGATAATAGATTCCATCGGTTTTATACCAGGTGGGCAGTTTGCTTCCACAGCGCTTTTTACTATCAATCTGCACAGCCAGTTCTGCTGAACTGACAGTGGTAAAAGGGCTTTTCTTAAGGCCAAGTTTGGATATATCGGTATTTAAATTATCATTGATAAAGGTCTGTACTTCAGTATTTAAAATAAATTCATTCAAAGTATTACTGTAGTATTAATTGTGCTTTATTTTTACTAAACTGCTCCATTAGTACAGATTTACCAGAAACATAGGATTCTAAATCCTTAGGTTTAAAATGCAGAATCGTAAGTAAAGACAAATTTGGAATATTAGAAAATTCGAAAGTATCGCTGAAGCGGCTAATCAGTTTTTTTAATTTAACTGCATCATTATCCAGACTAAGCGAAATACTTAAAGCAGACAACTGCATCATATTTTGTTTAATATGAGTATCAGCAAGTCCATTCAACAGGATACTCAATAGATTTTCGTCCATATAAGAGAAATCCTTTGTTGTTACAGTAAGTAAAATCTGGTTCTTTTTCAGAATAATAGCCGGGATATCTGTATTCAGTCCGGCATTTCCATCAATTCTTGTTCCTGATTCAGCCGGATTGAGGAATGGCCTGACATATAATGGTATACTTGAATTTTGCAGGGGTTTAACTGTTTTAGGGTGAATGATATTTGCTCCATAATAGGCGAGTTCCAAAGCCTCTGAATAGGGTAAATGATCATATTTTTGTGCATTGCTGAACAGAGCCGGATCTGCATTCATAATACCCGGAACATCTTTCCAAACAGTTAAAGAATCTGCATTTAAACAGGAAGCGAATACAGCTGCTGAATAATCAGATCCTTCCCTTCCAAGTGTAGTGGTGAAATTTTCGGATGTTCCACCAATAAAGCCCTGAGAGATAATGATCGGATTTTTTACAATATCTTTCAAACCATTGATTGATTTTTTTGTTTTAACCCAGTCGATCACCCCTTCTTTATAAGTATTATCGGTATGGATATAACTTCTGGCATCGATCCATTTATTATCCAAACCAGACTCTTTTAGATAAGCCGAAATGATCTTGCTTGAAAGCAACTCACCGACAGAAACAATCTGATCATAACTGAAATCCTGATCCGGATGAGGTTCATCATCCAGCATCCATTCAATTTCTATGAATGTGTTTGCAATTTCATCAAAAACAGGGTGATGCTCAGTCCCAAAAAGTTCAAACATAATATTTTCATGATAAACTTTTATTTCGCTTAACAGCTGGAATGTGTTATCCTGACCATTATTATAGGAATAGCTCAGCGTTTCAAGGGCATCGGTTGTTTTGCCCATTGCAGAAACTACAATCAGAATCTGATCATTCTGGTTCTGGCTAACAATATTTACAAGCTGTTTGATGTTTGTTGCACTCGAAACAGAAAAACCTCCAAATTTAAATACCTTCATCTAATCAATATACTTTATCTTAATGCTTTTAACTGGTCTTCTGAGAGGGAAACATTGATCCATCCTGCATCAAACTCTGAACCATATTTTTTATAGAAATTTATTGCGGGCTCATTCCAGTCGAGCACCTGCCAGGTCATACCTCTGAAGCCTTTTTCGATCGCTTCCTCTATTAATCGGTCAAATATAAGTTTCCCGATCCCTTTACCCCGCATCTCCTCAGTAACCAGGAGATCTTCGAGATACATCCGGCATCCTTTCCAGGTAGAATAGCGGATATAGTATAATCCAAATCCCTGAACCTGGCCGTTTGCTTCAGCTACATAAGCTTTCCAGACAGGTTTTTCGCTGAATCCGGCATCTTCAAATTCCTTTAAGCTAACGGTCACTTCATCAGGCGCCTTTTCATAAACGGCTAACTCCTGTATTAATTCCAGCAATCTGAGACAATCTGATTTTACTGCCTCCCTTATTGTTATATTCATTGTAAATAAAAAGTATGGGATTTTATTTTGATTTTATGGCTCTGTTACCAAAAATAGTACTACCCAGTCGGATCATGGTACTTCCTTTCTCAATTGCCAGTTTATAATCTCCCGACATTCCCATTGAAATTTCCTTGAAGGCAGGATCTTTTCTGAAAAAAGTGTCTTTCAAACCTTTAAAAAACATATTCAGTTCATAAAACTCTTCAGCAGTAACTTTAGGGTTATCGGTTAAGGTAGCGATTCCCATAACTCCGCAAATCCGGATATTTTTTAACTCTGCAAACTCTTCTGATCTCAGTAATTCAATAGCCTCAGGAAGTTCCATGCCATACTTGGTGTCTTCATCAGCAATCTCAAGCTGTAAAAGGCAATCAATTACACGATTGTGCTTCAAAGCCTGTTTATTAATTTCCTGAAGTAATTTCAAACTATCTACCGAGTGAATCAAACTGATAAACTCTGCAATGTATTTTACTTTATTGGTTTGTAAATGACCAATAAGATGCCATTCAATATCTTTAGGTAATTTCTCCTGTTTTTCGGCGAGCTCCTGAACCATATTTTCGCCAAACACCCTTTGTCCGGCATCATAAGCTTCCATGATACTTTCAACAGGTTTGGTTTTGGAAACTGCGATCAGCTTTATACTGCTATTTCCGAGTTCTTTCTTTATCGCTGATATATTAGCTGCAATGCTCATTTATCTGTATTTTTGAATCAAATTTTGAAAGTTTAAACCTACGGGATACTCCAGTAATATGCAACAGAATAATCATAAACAGTACAGGGTCTTTTCTTACTTAAAAGCGAATGGAATTAACCTTATGATATCTTTTTTACTATTGATTGCATTTTCCTGTTCCAATAAAAAAAAACCTTCAGATATTCTTGAAGAACGAAAAATGATCAGTATCATGACCGACCTTCATATAATGGATGGATACATGTCTTCACTGATGTATAACGATTCTGTCAGGATAAAAGGGAAAAATTTTTATGCAACTATTTACGATAAACATAAAGTAAGTCCTGCTGAATATGAAAGAAGTCTTAAATATTATAGCATGAATCCGGTATTGCTGGATAGTATGTATTCAAAAGTAGAACGCATATTGGCAGCCAAGGAACGCAAATTAGCCAAAGAACAAATCAGCAAACCCAATAAGCCTCTTAAGGAAAAATGATATACCCTGATAATGCAGCAGAGAAGCTGGGTTTTCTCGAAATTAAGGAACTGATCAAATCGTATTGTCTGAGCAGTATGGGGCAGCAGATGGTAGATAAGATTCAGGTAATGAGCAATTATGATCATATTAATAAGTTCCTGCGTCAAACCAATGAATTTAAGAGCATTCTGCAGAACGACTCGCCTTTAGCTATACAGAACTTCTTTGATATTAAGGGTATGGTTGAAAAGGCACGTGTAGAAGGGACTTATCTTACAGAAGATGAATTTTTCAAAGTTTCTTTATCGTTAAGTACCGTATTCTCGGTTATTCAATATTTTACCGAAAGAGAAGGATTATATCCCAATTTAGAGGCTTTATTTGAGCATCTTCCAATAGAAAAGTCTATTATAAGGCAAATTGAAAATGTTATTGATCCCAAAGGAAAGATAAAAAACAATGCCTCTCACGAATTGATGAACATTACTTCAGGCATTGCAAAAGCTGAGCAGGAGGCAAGGAAGAAGATTGATCAGATTTTTAAAAGTGCTCAGGGTAACGGCTGGACTGCGGATGGAAGTCTGACTGTTCGTGATGGAAGATTATGTATACCTGTTCTGGCCGAGAATAAAAGAAAGATTAAAGGATTCGTGCATGATGAATCGGCTTCAGGGCAAACAGTATATCTTGAACCTGATGAAGTATTTCATCTGAACAATACCATCCGCGATCTTGAGTTTGAAAAGAAAAGGGAAATTATCAAACTACTTGTTTCTCTTACCAATGAATTAAGGCCCTATGTTCCTTTATTGTTATCTTATCACGGTTTACTGACCAAGCTTGATTTTGTAAGGGCTAAAGCTCTCTTTGCAATCAGTATTGAGGCAGAGATGCCTGTACTAATTAAAGAATCAGAGATTGAGCTGATTAATGCACGACATCCGATCCTATTTTTAAATTTTAAAAAGGAACAGCAAACAGTAGTACCGCTGAATATTAAAATTGACTCTGAACAAAGGATAATTGTAGTTTCGGGACCCAATGCCGGAGGAAAATCAGTTTGTATGAAAACCGTTGGACTTCTGCAGATTATGGTTCAATCAGGTTTACTTATTCCGGCGGATGAACATTCAAAGGTGGGAATTTTTAAACAGGTTTTTGCAGATATTGGTGATGATCAGTCTATTGAAAGCGATTTGAGTACCTACAGTGCTCATTTGTCTAAAATGAAGCATTTCATTGAGTTTTCCAATACGAAAACTCTGATTCTTATTGATGAATTTGGTACCGGTACTGATCCGCAGTTTGGCGGACCAATCGCCGAAGCAGTACTTGAAACCCTGAACAGGAAAAACGTAAGAGGTGTTATAACCACACATTATTCAAACCTTAAAACATTTGCAAATTCAACACCGGGACTTGAAAATGCATCTATGTTGTTTAATAACGAAAAAATGCAACCCCTTTACATTCTTTCATTAGGAAAACCCGGCAGTTCGTATGCTTTTGAAATTGCGCAAAAGATAGGTTTAAATAAGGAAGTATTGGAATCTGCCAAAAGGAAGGTCGGAAATTATCAGAAAAAGGTAGATACACTGTTGGTTGATCTTGAACGTGATAAAAAGGAATTGATTGAAGCGCGTATTTCTGTTGACAAAAAAGAACAACGCGCAAAGTCGCTACTTGCAGAGAACGAAAAGCTGAAGACTTATTTAGAAGAAAACAAAAAGTCTATTTTAAAAGAGGCTAAATTAGAAGCTCAGAATATTATAAAAAATGCCAATAGATTAATCGAAAATACCATTTCAGGTATCAAAGAAAGTAAGGCAGACAAAGTTAAAACTCAAAATCTAAGATCTGATTTACAGCAGGAGCTCAAAAAACATGAAGTTCAGGAAAAAAAAGCACCAAAGCCTGACAATACTTCTGAGTTAAAGACAGGGGATTGGGTAAAATTTATTGATTCTGAAACGGTGGCCCAGATAATGGAAATTGCCAGAGATAATGCAATATTGGCAATGGGCGATTTACGTTCTGTTGCTAAGTTGAATCGTCTTGAAAAAATTTCTAATAAATCAGTACCAAAAGAGATTCGTAAATCGCATACTACAGACCTTACTGAAAGTTTCTCGAGTTTCAGCACAGAACTTGATCTGCGTGGAAAAAGGGGAGATGAGGCTTTATATGAAATTGAAAGGTATCTTGACAGGGCAGTGATGCTTGGATTAAATTCCCTCAAAATTATTCATGGGAGGGGAGATGGAATTCTTCGTAAACTGATCAGGGAATATTTACGTAAATATCCTCAGGTAAATAAAATGGAAGATGAACATGCTGACAGAGGAGGCGATGGCATTACCTATGTTTATCTTAAATAGTAATAAGTACCTAATGAGTAAGTACTATATGGTAATAACGAAAAACTCATTGCCCCTGGAAAGGATTAATTTGAAAGATTTTTCTTTAATTGCTAATTATAATTTTCACAAATGATCAATAAAGTAGTTTCAAATGCCGATGAGGCTATAAAAGACATAAAAAGTGGAATGACTCTGATGCTTGGAGGTTTTGGCCTATGCGGAATTCCTGAAAACTGTATCGCAGCTTTAGTCAGGAAAGGCATTGATAAGCTTACATGTATTTCAAATAATGCCGGAGTTGACGATTTTGGAATAGGGTTGCTGTTAAAGCAAAGACAGGTAAAGAAAATGATCTCTTCCTATGTAGGAGAGAATATTGAATTTGAAAGGCAGCTATTAAGCAATGAACTTGAAGTTGAGTTAATTCCGCAGGGAACATTAGCAACGCGTTGTATGGCAGCGGGTTATGGCATGCCGGCCATCTTTACCCCGGCCGGTGTGGGTACAGAAGTGGCACAGGGAAAAGAGATTCGCAACTTTAATGGCAAGGATTATCTTATGGAAATGGCTTTTGATGCTGATTTCGCCATTGTAAAAGCCTGGAAAGGCGATACTACCGGTAACCTTATATTTCGTTCAACAGCAAGAAACTTCAATCCTGTTATGGCAATGGCCGGAAAGATTACGATTGCTGAAGTTGAGCATTTAGTTGAACCGGGCGAATTAGATCCGGATCAGATCCATACACCGGGGATTTATGTTCACCGGATCTTTGAGGGTAAAAATTATGAAAAAAGGATCGAACAAAGGACAGTAAGAAGTATTGAAAGCTGATATTGAAAAAATGAAAGTCTTCTTTTCAGATAAAATATCTGAAAAACTAATTCAGACTTTACTGATAATCATCTTTATTTCTATTCTAACATATTAATTGTTTAAAACTTCAATAAATTGAAATGCTTGATAAAACCGGAATAGCGAAACGCATTGCAAAAGAATTAAAGGATGGGTATTACGTTAACCTGGGTATAGGAATACCAACTTTGGTGGCTAATTATATACCTGATGATATAAATGTAGTCCTGCAATCTGAAAATGGTTTATTAGGGATGGGACCCTTTCCTTATGAAGGCAAGGAGGATCCTGATTTAATTAATGCCGGTAAGCAGACTATTACAACACTTCCCGGATCAGCTATTTTTGATTCCGCAATGAGCTTTGGTATGATTCGCTCTCAAAAAGTTGATCTGACTATCCTGGGGGCGATGGAGGTTTCTGAAAATGGCGATATAGCAAACTGGAAGATTCCGGGTAAAATGGTGAAAGGTATGGGAGGAGCAATGGATCTGGTTGCATCGGCAAAAAATATAATTGTGGCAATGCAGCATGTCAATAAAGCCGGAGAAAGTAAATTATTAACTCATTGTACATTGCCTCTTACCGGCGTAAACTGCGTAAAGAAAATAGTTACTGAATTGGCTGTACTGGAAGTTAGTGAAAGCGGAGGATTCAGATTACTGGAACGTGCCCCGGGTGTAAGTGTTGAGGAAATACAGAAAGCAACTGCCGGAAAACTGATTATAGATGGTGAAATACCCGAGATGACAATCTGAAATTAAGTATTCAAAACAGTGTCTTTCAGTTTTTTTGAGATCTGTCTGGTAACCTGAATTATATCTTCAGCTACATGGCTGTTATTTAAAATAATTTCATCACACTGACCTTTATAAGGCAGCAGAAAATCTTTATAGGCAGGAATTACATGTTCATTCCATTTATAAAGAACATCCTGCTCAGGATAACCCCTTTCTATAAGATCTCTTTTTAATCTTCTCTTCAATGCAATCTCTTCTTCGGTATCTATAAATATTTTCATATCGAGGAGATCTGAAATCTCTTTAAAATGAAGAATAAATAAGCCTTCAACCATAATAATTGGTGCAGGTTTTATTTCAAGTAATTTAGATTCTGTATTGTTATTATTGAATGTATATTCTTTTTGATATACAGTTTCGCCATTAATCAGCTTTTTGATATCATGGATAAATAAATCCATATCAATAGTACTTGGCAGGTCAAAATTATAAAGTTTATTTTCTTCAGCAGTCATAGTATGACCAACCCTGAAGTAATAATCATCCTGTGAAACCAGACAAACCTCTTCGGTTTTGAAGTGTTTTAAGAAACAATTTAAAAAGAAGGTTTTTCCTGATCCACTGCCACCGGCAATGCCAATTACAAAAGGCTTTTTATTCATTTGGAACCCCGTACACTAAGCTTACCTGAAATCTTTTGTCTAATGCTCCGATCAAATCTGCAGCTGCTTTTGTAACTACAATGATTGCATCTTTATTCGATTCATTGGGTGAGAATTTACCTACTATCTTTGCGAAAGTACTTTTACCGGTCATAGGGTTTGTTATTTTTACCACAGTGCCAATTGGAGCCGTTTGGTGAAGAGCAAGCATTTTAGTTGCATCAATATTCTCATCTGAAATATAAACTGCCACCCCACGCTCATTTACTTCTCTTAAACCATATCTTGCCGGAGGAAGTTTCAAACGTTCACTGGCATTTTTACTACTGTCTATCTGTGAAGGAGTTGATCTCGTTTCAACATCAGGCGTGTCAATTGGTGCAGCAGGAGGGGGAGTCATTGCTTGCTCAGGTCCCGAGGTACCATAAGGAACTTTAATAATTTGTCCAACTGCAAGATTGTTGCTGCTAAGATTATTCAGGGTTTTAATATCTTCTACTGTTGTATTAAATTTCCTGGCAATAGCCAGCAAATATTCTCTGGGACCCACTTTATAATCAACAACTGCTACTTTTGAAGTTTGATTTGCAGCAACTTTTGTATTTTGATTTACCGCCGGCTTTGCATTTTGCGGTTCATTAAAAGCACGGTCTGTTGGTACCCTTATAATTGTTCCTATTTGTAGTGATCTATTATTGTTAAATTGAATGACCGATTGAGGGGTTACATAATATTTTCGGGCAATTGAATAATATGTTTCTTTAGGTTCAACCTTATGAACAATGTTTTTCTTTCCATTAAGATTTTCAACACCAATTGAATCTATCGCAGCATTGGCTGTGAATGTTAACAATGAAAAACAAATTGTATAAAATAGTTGTTTCAACATTAATCCGTCTTTAAAAATTGTGCAATTATACTAAATATGAAACGATTTCGCTCTTATTTCTAATATAGAACATGTGTTTCTTACTGATAAAGAACGATTCAGGTTGAAATTTTTGTATACCGGATATTAATATATCATCAATAAAAACTCTATCTCCCTGATAAACAAGCAGTCTTTGTTCCATATTTTTTGATTTTTTTTGATGGAAACTGATTATTTCCAGTCCATTGTAATGAAGAACCGATATATTACCCAGAATCATTTGCTTATCTATCCATTCAGGAAAATTATAGGAACTAAAAATTTCCGGTAAAATTATTGAATTTTGCTTATCAGGGATAGGGTCGGACTCTTTTAAAATTTCGGCTGTATTATGATCTATCCTGTAATATCTTCTCGGTTGAATCTTAGGATCGAATACGATCAGACTACCGTCATCCGCATGATCCAGTGATAAATTGTATCGTTCCCAATTTACAGATCCATCATTGACATTCAGGGAAATTATCCCTTTGTTCTCTGGAATTAAAGATTGATCAAATACAGTAATGATTATTTTAGTATTCGCAGCATAGGCCAGACTAAAATTCCATTCTTCCTGCAATTTGAGCTCGCGAAACAAAAAATCTCCCGATTCCAGACTCAGGGCTGAAAAAGTAATTTCTTTAGTTTCAGAATTGCGGGACTCTATAGCGATATAAGTATGATCTGTATTGATCAGGATTTTCCAGATGAAACCATTAATCTTATGAGAGAACAGAAGAGTCGGAATAAATTCAGTCATTACCTTGATCAGCAAAAACAATACTAATGAATTAATGAGAAATAAATAAAATCTATTTTCTCATTAATTCATTAGTACTCAGGTAGGGGGTACTCTTAAAACCTCTTTCCGATGGTTAAAAACACATTATTTCTGGTATTTTTAATCAAAGCTTCAGGCGCAGCACCCGGATTCAGAGTATAAGGTTTTATATCAGAGTTATAGACTATATTCTGATAAGCAAGATCAGCATAATAACTACTGAAACGATAGCCTATACCACCACTGTAAATTGTAGTCTTAAATCTTTCTTTGTCGAGATTCTTATATGGACTTCCCTGAATTCCATATCCGGCTCTCAGCATGAACTTATCCACTTTATATTCTGCTCCAATTCTGTAATTAACTGCAGACTTATAGTTATTTAAAATATCTCTGTTATTATCGAGGATTACATCGTCTGACTTATTATCTGCTGACGCAAAGTTAATGTTTGAGTAATCCAGATAGTCGATATCTGCTGAAATGAAACCCATGCTATTGAAAAATATACCAATTCCCCCACTTAATTTCATAGGAGTACGCAATTTATAACTAAAGTCATAAAACTCTTCCTGATTCAGAAATTGGGAATCTACCCTGTTTTTACCATATTTAGTATCCAGCACCTCAGAATAAGTGTCATCGATGGTGTACCAGGTAGGGCTTTCAAATGTAGCACCTAAACGTACTGCAGGTACAGGTCTGTAGATTACACCGAGCTTGGCATTTACGCCTGAACCTTTTGTAATCTGTGACTGACGATAGGAAAGATCATAATCATTGTTTTCGGTTACATTAAAGCCTCTTTCTTTAAAATTTGCTGCTGATGTATAATTGATACTGGCAATACCAACAGAAGCACCGACATAGAGTTGATTACTATAATTTGCACCAAAGGCAAAGTTAAATTCCGATTGGGATCCCGTACGGATATCACTCTTGGTTTGAACGTTATTTACATCTGTTTCAGGAAAATAGTCGCCGTTTGCACTATCATAACCAATCAGATAATTATCATAGGCCATTCTTTCGAGACTTCCGGCAGATAAGCTGTTGGGTGCGCCATAATTTACAGTGGCCAGTTGTGAATAATAATCAGCAATGGAATTTATAGGATTTGTTCCGGTAAACAGAATATTATCTGTAAAAGCTTTAGTTCTGTTATATCCGATACCGAAATTAAAGTTGATCCAACCTTCATCCAGTTTAGCACCTTTTGGCTTTGAAATTTTAGAATGCCATACTACCGCAGCATGTGCAAGACTCATCTGATCTTTTTTACCCGAGGTGAATTTTCCAAGAAAATCTGCCTCAGAATTATAACTGTTGAATTCGGGGGTAAAACTAAATTCCGAACGGGTAAACAATCCTAATCCGGCCGGATTCGCTCCAATAGAGCTTAAATCTCCCCCGATACCGGTTTGCGCTCCTATAGCCTTGAATCGTGCACTTGCACCTGATTGTGCTTGTGAAAACCTTAATGCATCGCCCGAATACTGGGCATGTAACTCTCCAGTGACAGCCACTATGGCTACCATAGATAATAATACTCTGAATCTCATAGGGATCTGTCTTTCTAATTTCCTCTTGACGGCCTCGCTCCACCACTGCTACCTCCACCATTATTTGATGGTGCTGATGAACCTCTTGAGCCTGAACCGGTATCCTGTCTCGGTGCACTATAGATTCGCTCAGGTTGAGTAGCCCTTTGTGGAGGTGTCTGGTTTACTCTGTCCGGTCGTGTTACTGGTTGAGGTCTTGAAGTTGAGTTTCTGTTTCCTGAAGGATTGTTGCGAACTTCATCTCCATATCGCTCAGCACGACCTCTGGATTGAATGATATTGCCATTACTATCTTTAATAATTACTCCTCCCGGCCTACCAATTACAGAACCTCTGTCAATTGAAAGGTTATCAATCGTTCTGTCTGGTCTTGGCCTGTAGTTAGGGCTTGAGAAAGCAGGACTACTGTATATACCTGAA